>SYAK01000379.1 GCA_005788935.1 Pseudomonadota bacterium | reverse complement strand
CGGTCGGCGTCGGGCAGTCCGAGACGGCGGTCGCGGATCTGACCGACCTCTTCGTCCTGCTGGCCCTGCCCGGCGCTGGCGACGAGCTGCAGGGCATCAAGCGCGCCATCATGGAGCTCGCCGATCTCGTCATCGTCACGAAGGCCGACGGCGACCAGAGCCTGCTCGCGCGCCGCGCCCAGAGCCAGCTGACGACAGCGCTCCGCCTGCTCCACGGACACGCGGCCACTCCCCCGGTCCTGACGGTCAGCGCGCTCGACGGGGTCGGTCTCGATCAGGTGCTGACGGCCGCGCGCGATCTGCAGGCCGACCGCCACGCCTCTGGCGCCTTCGAGGCCCGCCGCGCGCACCAGGCCGTCCGCTGGCTCTGGACGCTCGTCGACGAGGCCGTCCGCGCACGTGTCCGCCACGCTGGCGACGGGCAGATCGCCGCCATCGAGGCCGATGTCCGGGAAGGGCGCGTCGGAGCCTGGGCGGGGTCGCGGGCATTGCTCGCCGTGCTGGGGCTCGACCACGCAACACCGTAAGGTTGCTTTTGCGTACGCCTTGACGCATGACAACGTTCGCCCGGTCACTTGGCAAAGCGTGCCGTCTTTGCTACGCACCTCCCGCGGGGAGGGGCCGTTCGCCCGTCCCGCGACCGTGACCGCAGCTCTGGAGAAAGACGATGTCCAGCCACGACTTCCTCGTCAGTTTCCGCCCTCTGCTGCTCGTGAGCGTCGGGCTCATCGGGGCGTGCGGCGGTGATCCCGCCGACCCCACGCCAGCGACCGACGCGGCGACCTCGAACGCAGACGCGACCGCGGGTGACGACGCCACCGAGCCAGGCGATGACACGGGCGCTCTGCCTGGCGACGCCGGGGGCGCGGGCGTCGACACCGCGATCCCGGACGACGCGGGTGAATGCCAGACGCCGAACGCCTGCGGCGGATGCGCGCCCCTCGAGGAGGCCCCCGGTGATCCGTGCGGCCCGTGCCTGAAGGACCAGCTCGCCTGTGCCCCCGACGGCCTGAGCCTCGTCTGCGCTGGCGCCACCCCGTGCTGCGGGACGAACGCCGACTGCAACGTCGGCGAGCACTGCGACGCGGGCGAGTGCTTTCCCGGCCTCTGCCCCGAGGCAGAGCGCAACGCCTGCGACGGCTGCACAGCGCTCACGGAGACCCTCGGCGCCGCCTGCGGCCCCTGCCTGAAGGATCAGCTCGTCTGCGGAGCGGACGCCACGTCCCTCATCTGCAGCGGCGAGACCCCATGCTCGGCCCCGACCGTCACGACGGGCGAGGTCACCGCCATCACGCAGTTCGCGGCGACCCTGCAAGGCGCGCTGACCGCGCTCGGCGACCGCCCGGTGACCGCCCATGGCTTCTGCCGCAGCGTCTCCGGGATCCCAGCCCGCGATGACGGCGTCTCGAGCTGCTCGGATCTGGGACCGAAGGCTGAACCCGGCCCATTCAGCGAGGCCATCGCGGAGCTCCCGCTCGGCAGCCCGTTCGTCGTCCGGGCCTACGCCGTCACCGAGGCGGGCGTCGGCTACGGCGAGACCCTCGCCTGGCGCACCGCGGACGCGGTCCTGCCAGTCGTCGAGACCGTCAGCGCGGAGGGCCTCGCGACCGAGGGCGCGCTGCGCGTGACGGCACGCCTCGACGTCGTCGGCATCCCGCAGAACACGGGTCGCGGCGTCTGCCTCGGGACTGCGACGGGGCCCGCGCTCGGCGACGAGGCCTCGACCTGCGAAGAGCTCGGCGCGACCGCCGAGCCCGGTCCCTTCACGGTGACGTACGAAGGCCTCGCGATGGGGGCGACCTACCATGTCCGCGCCTACGTCCTGACGGGCGAGGGCGCGCTCTATGGCAGCGAGAAGACCGTCACGCTGCGCCCGACGGCCCCGACCATCGCGAACATCTCCTTCCGGACCGACGTCGTGAAGGTGGTCCTCAGCTGGGAGGCGGTACCTGGCGCCACCGGGTACCACGTCTACCGGGACGGGGTCGCCCTGACGCCCGCCCCTGTGGTCGCGAGCGTCTTCGAGGACGCCAGCGCGACCGCGGGCGGCTCACCGACGAACGAGGGCTTCGCCCCCACGGCGACGACGAACGACAGCGCGAAGGTGACGCTCACGTGGAGTCCGCCCGAGGTGCGGCCAGGCCCGACGCACGTCTACACCGTCTCGGCCCTGAACGCGGCGGGTGAGTCCGCACGAAGCGCCCCACGGGACGGCGCGCGGGCACCGCAACCAATTACGGGTTATGAAGTCAGCATCAACGGAGGCAACGCCATCCCGGTCGTGGCGACGACCCATGACGACCTGACAGCCCCGCCTGGTTCGCTGTCGCAGGCGAACGCGTCGGCGAGCCAGGGGACGAGCTCGGCCGCGGTCAACCTGAGCCTGACGGGCGCGGACGCGCTGCCCGGCCCCACCGTCAACTACCGCGTACGGGCGCGCAACGCGGCGGGCGCGGGCCCGGACTCCGACCCGTTTCAGGGGGCACGGGCGGCAGCGAACGTGACCCTTGTATGGCAGCGGTCGGCCGACGTGACGGACGCCAGCTACGGCGACATCGCGGGGGCCACGACCCGCAGCCACAGCGACACGGGGGCCCCCGCCAACGGCGCCATCCGCTTCTACCGGGCGCGCATCACGGCGGGCGGGACGACCGTCACCACGGCGGGCGTCTCGGGCTTCCGCGGCGTCAACCTGCCCGAGCTGACGGTCCTCACCCCAGCGAACATGAGCCAGACCGGGGCGCGGCTCCTCGGCCGCGTCGCAAGCCTCGGATCGGCGACGACCCTGACCGCGCACGGCTACTGCTGGGCGACCACCCAGGACCCGATGTGGGCCTCGGGCAGCACCAACTGCGCGTCGCTCGGGACCCGCAGCACGACGGGCGACATGGGCGGCCACAACCTGAGCGGGTTGACCGCGGGCACGCGCTACTTCGTCCGCGTGTTCGGTGTCTTCGACAAGAGCGGCACCGCCTTCACGGCCTACAGCCCGAACTACGAGTTCGTGACCGTGCCCGCGACCCCGGCGGCGCCGACGGTCACGCGCAACGACCCGCTCAAGGTGACCGTCTCGTGGCCCCGTGCGGCCAACGTGACGAGCTATGACGTCCTGCGCAACGGGGCGGTCATCGCCTCGGTCACCCCGACCGCCCTGACCACGCAGAGCCACGCCGACACGGCGGCCCCGGCCCCAGCGCTGCCAGCGATGGTTCCGACCCTCGCGATCGGCGAGCAGCTGTGCGCTGTCACCGCCGTGAACTGGACCGCGCCAGCGGCTCCGACCGCAGGGGCTGACGCGACCTACACGATCATCGCGCGCAACGCCTCGGGGCCGAGCCCGGCCTCGCCAGGGGCCACAGGCAACCGGGCGGCGGCCCCGATCACGGGGTACACCGTCACGAACCTGACCTCGGGGCGCGTCCTGACGCTCGACGTCAACGCCCGCACGACGGGCATCCAGGACCTGCCGCTCCCGACCGTCACGGCTGGCACCATGACCGCCACGGACAGCGCATCGGCGCACCCGGACCACGTCCTGCTGACGAGCACGGGCGCCTCGAAGAGCGCCATGCCGAGTGCGAGCGTGCGCGTCCGTGCAATCAGCGCGGTGGGCAACGGCGCCGCGCGCGACATCAGCGTCAGCCGCAACGCGTGCGAGCTCGCCATCCGCTGGCAGCGGGCCACCGCGACGCTCGAGGACGTGGGCGGCCGGCTGGTCTGGACCCCGGGTACCTTCAGCGACATCGCGGGCGCGTACGGTGTGACCTTCCAGGACTACGGGGCGCCCGCCACCGGGGAATTCCGCTACTACCGGGCCCGGGTCTTCGTGGCCTACGGTGAGTCGCAGGCCGTCTACACGAACCAGGACCTCGGCAACCGCTACGCCAGCGCGCCAGCCGTGACGCTGTCCTACCTGTGGCAGACGACTTCAGGCACCGCGAGCCTCACCGGCACCGTCCGGGTATCGGACCTCGGGACGCCCAACGTGGGCCAGAACTATGGCCTGTGCGTGACGAGCGCGGACGCCGCGACCGTCCCCGACGACCGGATCCGGCCAGGTATCCGGGACGTGAACTGCAAGTCGGCGGCCGAGGCTGACAACCCCGCCGCTGTCTCGACGGTCACCTACACCTTCAGGCTGGTCGCCACGGACGGCCTCGTCCGCGGCAAGACGTGGCGCGGGGCGGGCTACGCGAGGAACGCGTGGACGGAGCGCAACGCGACGTCCACTGGGGGCTACAAGGTGAGCCCCGTCATCGGTGTGTATCTGAACTGACGGGCGGACCTGGGCCACCGGGCGGAGGCTTTCGCACCCCCCACGCGGGCGAATGCACCCCGCTCGGCGCCGCTCCGCCCCCTGGACGGCCGAGCGCGATGGCCGGGGTCGCTGGCGCGGGGCTTGCAAAGGGCGGCGCGCGGTCGATGGCCAGACCTATCTGGCAGTCGACCGCGCCTACCGCCCGGAGCGACGCCGCATGCCCTGCCCGACCCCTGACACCTGCGAGACCACCCGCCCCCGCCTGTTGCTGCGCCCGCTTGTCGACGACGACGCCCACAGGCTCGCACGCAACCTTCGTCTGCCACCCGCGACCGAGGGCTTCTTCGAGGGGGCCCACGCCGTCGGCGAGCTGCCGCGGTGGATCGCGGACGCGCGCGGACGCGGCGTCTGCCTCTGGACTGTCACGCGGGACGAGCGGCCTGTCGGGCTCGTGACGGCCCGCTTCGAGCACGACGCGATCGCGCGCCTCGGCTTCTGTCTCGACGACGACACGGAGGCGGCCGCGAGCGAGGCCCTCGGGGCCGCGGTCCGGTGGATCTTCGACGCGACCCCGGTCCACCGGGTGACGCTGCGCACGACGACCTTTGATGTCCCGCGCTGGCGGGCGGCACAGGCGGCTGGCTTCCGGCTCGAGGGGGTCGCGCGGGCGGAGGCGCAATGGGCGGGCGTCTGGCACGACACGCGCCACTACGCGTGTCTCCGCGAGGACTTCACGGGACGCAACAAAGACGACGCCGGCACGAATCTTTGACGGCCCTGACGCCCGCGAGGCTTGCTGAACTCCCTGAAGATGCGACGCTTCCAAAGCGAGGCGCGGCGAGCGGGAAACTCGACATCCGCACAAAACTGACCGAAATATCGCTCACGCAGACAGCCGGGCTCACCACCCCCGGAAAGCCAGCGACCGCGCGTCCTCGGACGCGAGGTCTCCCATGCGCCTCTTCGCATGCAGTCCCCAAGTGGGTCTGCGACACCGATCCAAGAGGCGCACGCGATGCCCTGCCGCGGATGAGCGGGGGACCCCCCACACACCACCACCACCACCCACAACGAGGCGCTCGTGCAGCGATTTTCCCTGCAGTCGCGAAGTCGTGCCCAGCGCCAGAAATGGATTGCTGATGCGGTATTTTCGGGAAACCCACCGAAGATCCACTGGGCGCTCGCGACCCTGATCTTCGCCTGGAGTGCGGACCTCGCCTGCCACCCCGTTCAGCGGGCCGAGGCCCACGAGGACGCCGTCACGCCCGACGCCTTCGCGCCCGACGCGGGCGTCACGACAGCGCTCGACCCCTACCCGCCGCCGGCCTGGGTCCAGCTTGGCCGCTTCGCGACGAGCCCCGTGTGCGCCGCCTGCCACAGCAACCACCCCGCCGCTCGCGCGATGCGGGACGCGGCCGGGCGGGAGGTGGGCCCATTCGACTTGTGGCACGCGACGATGATGGGCGCGAGCGCGCGTGACCCGCTCTGGCGGGCCGTCGTCTCGGCCGAAATCGACGCCGTCCCGTCACGGCGGGCCGAGCTCGAGACGAAGTGCGTGAGATGTCACGCCCCGATGGCCGCCTTTCATCTCGAGGGGGCCGAGGCCGGTAACCTCGCAGGCCGCCTCCCCGACATGACCCTCGTCGCCAACATGCCAGACGGCGGCGTCGAGACGGCCGCCGAGGCGGACCTCCGGGCCCTGGCCCTCGACGGGGTCTCATGCGCCTTCTGCCACGCCATCGCTGACGAGGGACTCGGCGAACGATTCTCGACCTCGGGCCACCCGCCGCTCGCGACGGAGGACATCCTCTACGGGCCGCACGCCGACCCGTTCGCCCCGCCGATGGTCGGCTTCACCGGCCTCACCCCGGTCTCGGCCGGGCATGTGCGCGACTCGGCGCTCTGCGCGACCTGCCACACGCTCCACACCGACGCCCTCGCCCCCGATGGGTCCCTGACTGGCGATGTGCTGACCGAGCAGGCCCCGTACCTCGAGTGGCGGCTGTCGGCCTTTTCGACGGAGCGCGGCGAGCGAGCGAGCGAAGCGCCCCCGGGCATCGCCCCCGCAGGCTGCGCCGACTGCCACCTGCCGACCACCTCGCGGAGACCCGAGGCCCGCGACGAGGCGGTCGACGCGCCGACGGTCACCCGCCTCGCCCGCAGACCGCCTGGCCCCGACTTCCCGCAGCTCGACGACCGCACGCCGTACGGCCACCACGCCTTCGTCGGCGGCAATACGCTGATGACGTCCATCCTGCGCGACAACCGCGAGGCCCTCGCGCCGACCATCACGGAGGCGGCCTTCGAGGCGACCCTCGCCGCGACGCGCGACCAGCTCCGCCAACGCACCGGGCGCGTGCTCGCGACGCCACCGCGCGAGGATGATGGACGCGTGACGGGCGAGGTGCTGGTCGCGAACCTCGCCGGGCACAAGCTGCCGACGGGCTACCCGGCGCGGCGCGTGTGGCTCCGGATCCGGGTCCTCGACGCGAACGGCCGGATCCTCGTGGCCTCGGGCGAACACGACCGCGAAGGGCGTATCCTCGACGCCCGCGGCGAGGTCGCCGCCTTCGAGTGTCAGGGTGGGCCCGTCGAGCCCCACCGCGCCCACATCGTGTCGGCCGACGAGGCCCTCATCTACGAGCCGGTCATGCGGGACGCGGCGGGCGCTCCGACCTGGCGGCTCGCGCTCGGCGCGGGCTGGCTGAAGGACAACCGCCTGCTGCCCGAGGGCTGGGACGCGGACCACCCCGACGCGCCCGAGGTGGCGCCCGTCGGGGTCGCGGACGACGATTTCACTGGCGGAAGCGACCGCGTCTCCTATGCGTTGCCGCTCCCGCCCGGCACGACCGCGATCGAGGTCGAGGTGACGCTGTTCTACCAGCCGCTCGGGGCCCGCTTCGCCGCCGAGCTGCTCGGCCACGCGACCCCCGAGGTGGCCACGTTCCAGGCGCTCTGGGAGGCCGCCGACCGCCGACCCGAGGTCGTGTCGGAGGCCCGCGTCCGCCTCGCGAGGCCGTGAGGGCGAGCGACGCGCCCGACCTGGCGCGGCCATCGCCGGCGATCGTCGGCGAAGCTGCATTGACCGGGGGCGCCGAACGCTGGCAGGCTCGCGGCCACCACCTGTCCGCGAGAGGTCCCCGTGCAGCTCCCCCGCCTCGTGACGCCCGCGCGTCTGCGCTTCGCCCTCATCCTCGGACTCCTCCTGACGGTCGCGGCGAACGTCGGCCTCGCAGGGAACACCCGCGGCCCGAAGGAGTTCGCAGCGCTCGAGGACGCCCTCGCGACCAGCCTGACGCGCACCGTGCTCGAGGGGCTGCCGCATCCCGGGGCCGAACGTGAGGTCTTCGAGGCCGAGCGGCAGAAGCCGCATCGCGTCATCGACGGCCAGACCTTCTACGAGACCCCACTGACGCCACCGCTCGCCGAGGTCGCCGAGCTGACCGCGGCGCTGCTCGCGCCAGGCGCCGTCATCGATTGGGAGGGCGAGAAGAAGTGCGGCGGCTTTCACGCGGACGTCGCCCTCGCCACCACCGACGGGCGCGGGACCTGGCACGTCCACCTCTGCTTTGGCTGTGGGGAGGTCCTCGTGACGGGCGGTCGCCTCAAGCGCGAGGTCCGCTTCGACCTCTCGGCGGCGGGCCTCGGCAAGGCGCGCGAGCTGGTGCGCACGTGGCGAACCCGGCGTCCGCCCCCGGCGCACGAATAAGACGGCCTCCGTTTCGCGCGGTTTCGGCCCCGGTCGCGACGCGATGTGTGCGCACGGTCCGCCGACCTGCCCAACGCGAGGCTCAGGCCTGCCGCGCTGCGACCCTCGCGCGCGACGCGCTCAGTTGCCCGCGTCGACGGTCACCTCGGCGGTCACGGTCGCGCCGACGGTGAAGGACAGGGTCGCGTCGCCACCCACGGGCAGCGCCTCGAGCCAGGCGACCGGGACGCTGCCGAGGACGAACTGGCCTGTCGCGTTGACGACCCCGCCATCCCGGTAGAGGTCGTTGAGGACCTTGACCTGCGCGTCGCCGAGCGTCGCGGTCACGTCCTGCGTCATCAGCGCGGCGAGATCCTGACCCTCGAGCGCGAGCAGCGACTGCTCGGCGACCTCGACGTCGACCGACCAGTCCGTCGACGGTGGCGCGAAGCCGTCGAGCTTGATGTCCTTCACGTTGATGGTCAGCGGGGCCTTCAGCACCACGTCGGCCGAGATGGCCTCATGCCCGCGGCGAGCGATCTCGCCCTCGACCTTCGCGCGGAGCTCGCCCATGTCGACGGCCCTGGCGCTGAAGTCGGCCGCGAGGTGGCAGGTGTCACCCTCCTGCGTGCGGGTCAGCGTGACGGTGCCGCCCTCCTGGGTGATGGTCGCCGAGCCCTCGCACTTGCCCGAGAGGTCCCCGAGCTTCACGACGACGGCGCCCTCGTCCTTCTGGGTCGTGGTGAACGTCACCGAGAGGCAGCCAGCGGCGAGACCGGCGGAGGCGAGGATGGTTGCAAAGCGCTTCATGGCGGGCGTCTCCTGGATGATAGGCCCAGGTCGGATGGGCCGGGGTTCGAACCGGCGCTGCGGCCGGGGTTGCGTCCCGAGTCGACGGGGCACGCCGGGAGCTTGAGGGGAAACGTAAGCGGCGTGTCGCTTTTTTGCACGGTTCCCGTCAAGGCGGCCTCGCAGGCTGTCACGCGGCGATCCCTGGGTTCCTGCGCGGTGGCCAGCGGGGTCGGGCGGCTGGTCGCGACGCACGAAGCCTTGCGCCGAGCACCCGGTTCCATCCAAGATGTGGCGTCCCCTCCCTTGCCCGGCCCAGACCGGAACGGAGCCCCGATGCAGCCTCATGTCCCGCGCCTGTGCGCCCCCGTCGGCCTCTCTGCGGCCCTCGCGGCGTTCGCCCTCCTCGCCTGTCACGACACGGCCCCCGATCTGCGGCTCGACGTCCTCGGGCTCGCCGACGTCGCCGAGGCCGCACCCGACGTACCTGCGGGGGTCGATCTCGGCACGGGCGCTGGCGACGCGGTCAGCTTCGACATGAGCCCCGCGCCCGACGCCGCGACACCAGCCGACGCGACCGACCCGAACGCCCCCTGCAACACCCTCGGCTGCGCCTGCAGCGCGAACGCCGACTGCGTCGATGGCCTCTGCATCGAGGGGGCCGACGGCGGCGTCTGCACCCGCACCTGCGTCTCCGAGTGCCCGCAGGGCTTCGACTGCCTGCTGACCGCGAGCCTCGGGGCCGACCCGATGAGCGTCTGCGTCCCACGCCACACGCGCCTCTGCCGCCCCTGCCGCGACAACGACGGCTGCCAGAACCCGAGCGACCCGTTTCCGGCCTGGTGCCTGCCCGCACGCGAGCCCGCCGACGGCAGCTTCTGCGCCACGAGCTGTGCCAACCGCCCCTGCCCCGACGGCTACGGCTGCGAGTCGGTCGCCGTCGAGGGAGGTGCGTCAGCCCGCCTGTGTGTGCCCGACAGCGGCCTCTGCGCCTGCCGCCCGGCGTGGGCCGACTTCGGCCTGACGACCGCCTGCCTCGTCGAGAACGGGGTCGGGGCCTGCGAGGGCTCGCGGGGCTGCGGGGCGAGGGGACTGACGGCCTGCGAGGGCCCGGAGGCGACGGCCGAGGTGTGCGACGCGAGCGACAACGACTGCGACGGAACGGCCGACAACATCGCGCCGCAGACGTGTGAAATCCGGAACACCCACGGCGTCTGCCCGGGCGAGACCGGGTGCGCGCCCGATGGCAGCGCGGAGATCTGCCTCGGCCGCGAGCCCGCCCCCGAGCTCTGCAACATCGTGGACGACGACTGCGACGGCGACACCGACGAGGGGACCTGCGACGACGGCCTCGCCTGCACGACGGACGCCTGCACGGCGACTGGCGTCTGCGACCACGGGCTGCTGGCGGGCTTCTGCCGCGTCGGTGACGCCTGCTGGACGGCTGGCGAGGCCAATCCCCAGAACGCCTGCGAGACCTGCGCGCCAGCCTCGAACCCGGGCAGCTGGTCCCAGACCCCGAACACCTGCGTCATCGGCGGTCAATGCCGCGCGAGCGGCGCCGTGAACCCTCAGAACGCCTGCCAGATCTGCGATCCCGGGCGGAGTTCCAGCGGCTGGTCGACGACCGCCAACACCTGCACGATCGGCGGCACCTGCTACCTCGCGGACAAGGCCAACCCCGCGCGTCCCTGCGAGATCTGCAAGCCCGCCGTCACGACGACCGCATGGACGCAGGCATCCAATACGTGCAACATCGCCGGGACGTGCTACGCGGCGGGCGTCGCCCAGCCCGGCCAGCCCTGCTTCGTCTGTGATCCGGGACGCAGCGCG
The DNA here is from genome assembly GCA_005788935.1 of Pseudomonadota bacterium. Next base: position 3,314 of record SYAK01000379.1, on the reverse strand, counting down.
ACGAGCTGGAGCCCGGCGGTCGCGGGGACCTCCTGCGACGACGGCAACGCCTGCAGCCCGACCTCGACCTGCAACGGCGCGGGCGTCTGCGCGGGCGACACGCGCTGCGACGACGGCGTCGCCTGCACGACCGACACCTGCACGGCGACGGGATGCGACAACAGCCAGGTCGCGGACGGCTGGTGCCGGATCGGGCGCGCCTGCTACAACGCCAACTTCCAGAACCCGGCCAACCAGTGCCAGGCCTGCCTGCCCACCGCGACGCAAGCGAGCCGGACGGCGTGGTCGAACAAGCCGTCGTCGGCGACCTGCAATGACGGCGACGCCTGCACCCTCGACGACCGCTGCAGCGGCTCCGGGGCCTGCACTCCAGGCGCCCCGAAGAACTGCAGCGACGGCCTCGCGTGCACGACCGACACCTGCAACACGACGACGGGCGCCTGCGGCTCCGCGCTCGCGGCCGGCAACTGCCTCATCGGCAACACCTGCTACGCGAACAACGCCACCCAGCCGAACAACGTCTGCTACAAGTGCAGCGCCGCGACCTCGAACGTCTGGTCCTTCAACAACGGCGTCACGTGCAATGACGGCAACAACTGCACCGCGGGCGACACGTGCGGGAGCGGCACCTGCCGCGGCAACGACATCGTCGATGGCGACGAGCCGAACAACAGCCAGCCAGCCGCGAAGAGCCTCGGCACGATCGCTGACAGCGCAGGGCTGAGCGACCTGCGCTCCGGGACCGCGACGCTCTACCCCGCTGGCGACACCGACTTCTTCAGCTACCGCATCACCGACAACTCGAATATCTGGAACCCGCGACCGCACGTGACGCTTTCCGGGATCCCCGCCAACGCGAACTACGATCTCTGCGTCTACTTCAAGTGCGACAACCCGGGCAACGGCCAGAGCATCGGGTGCGAGGAGGGCGCGTCAGCCGTCCCGTCCAACCTCGCGCTCGCGGGCTGGTCGGGCTGCTGCAGCAGCCGGGCTGGCACCGCGGCCGAGCTCGTCCAGTTCACGACGACCTGCCAGAACAAGACGTGGTTCGGCGGCTCGAACGACCAGACCGGCACGGTGCTCGTGCGGGTCTTCCTCGCCTCGGGTGGCTACGACAACGCCTGCACGACGCCCTACACCTACGGCTGGGGCAACAAGTAGGCTCAACTGGCGGCCACCACGGCTGGCCCGACGACCGCTGGCCCGGCCGTCCGCGCCGCCTCGCGCGCCGCCCGCTTCTTCAGGTCGGCCTCCTCGCGCGCGGTCCCGACGTATGCGACGCGGGTACCCATCACCACGTCGAACCACGGGTGGGTGACGCACCAGTTCTGGTCCTGATCGGGCCCCATGTGGTGGTCGTAGTGCCACGGCAGGTGGTCGCGACACCAGGCGACGTCGAGGTGCGCACGCGTGTGAACGCGATAGTAGCGCAGGCCGCACCACCAGACCGTCGCCGTGTAGAACGGCGCGATCGGAAGGAGCGGGACGTGGGCGAGACCGACGACCGCGAGGGCGAGCGCCTCACGGCGCCGCGGCGAGAGCGCCCAGAACGGGGCCTCATAGTCCGCGTCACGCCCGCCCGCGCGACGGACCTTGCCGTGATGCTCGTGCCAGTGAAATGACCACCAGCTGGTCTTCTTTTTGCCAAGCCCGTGCAGGACGTACTTGTGAACGACCCACTCGGTGATATTCGAGAGCCCGAGGCCCATAGGGATCCCGATCATCGATGCCTCCTCGGCGGCCCCATAAAATAGCGACCGCTTGTTCTGCATTTGTTGTTACAGCATCCGGAGGCCCATGTCCAGCGACGCGACCGACGCCCCCTCGAAGGCGCCAACCCAGCCAGTGAAGCCTCGCGCGCGGCGCCCTGGGCCACCAGACGGACCGCGGGCGAAGAACCGCGAGGCGCGGCGGACCGAGCTCGAGGCCGCGGCCCTCGGACTCTTCCTCGCGCGCGGGCTCGACGCGGTGGCGATCGAGGACATCGCCGAGGCCGCCGCGATGTCCAAGAGCAACCTCTACCGCTACTTCGAGACGCGGGAGGCCGTGGTCGAGGCGGTGATCGCGCCCATCCGCCTCGGCTTCGAGGCGGCCTTCGCGCGCTGCCTCGAGGCGACGCAGACCGCCGAGTCAGGCGCCCCGATGACCGCGGTCTATCTCACCCTCGCGGTGGAGCTCTTCCAGACCGTCTCGCGGCACGAGGCGCAGATGCGGCTCTTCCTGCAGGAGGGGCGCGGCCCCGAGGTGGGTGCGCGCGCCCCGCTCAGGCGCCTCGAGCGCGACCTGTTGACCCACGCGGTGACGCTGACGAAGGCGGCGCAGGCCCGGGGTCTGCTGCGGCGCATCGCGCCCGAGGTGAGCGCCTGGGTCGTCGTGGGCGCGGTCGAGCGCCTGCTGCTGGCCTGGCTGCGGGACGGCGCCTTCGCGTCGCCCGCCGACGTCATCGAGCCCCTCGTCCGTCTCGTCATGGAGGGCCTCGGACAGCCTTGAGGCGGCGCGAGGCGCGAGGCGAGGCTTGACAGGACCGCGGCGTTCGGCAGCATACCGGCCATGAAACGAACGCTCCTCACCCTCCTCCTCGTCCTTCCCCTCGCGGCGTGTGGCGACAAGGGAAAGACCGACGTCGCGGCCCCCACGGCGGCGCGCGCCCCCGATCCCGCCTGCCTCGCAAAGGCCGACGCCGCCGACGGGGCCGCCGACAAGGTCGTGCACAAGTGCCCGAGCTGCGGCCTCGCGATGGACGGCAAGGCCGAGCACGCGAGCCAGATCGCGGGCTACGCGCTGCACTCCTGCTCGGCGGGCTGCAAGACGGCCCTCGAGGGGGACCCCGCCGGGGTGCTCGAGGCCGCCTGCAAGCGCTGATTGGCTGCCGCAGACGACCGCGCCTGCCCCGCGGGGCCTTCGCGAGACCTGTGCCTGGAGTCGGGCCGTTCAGGGCCGCTCGAGGACCCGGAAGTAGACCCCGAGGTCGCTGCCGTCCTGCGACGCGGACTGCCAGCCGACGAGGCAGGCGTCACCGGGCCCGGTCAGGAGGAAGGGCCGGGACTGGTCGCCAGCGCTTGTCCTGTTGGCGACGATGCGACGCTTCGGGCTGCCATCCGGGGCGTAGTGTCGGATCTGGACCGCGAGCCCGGCCGCGTCGACCCCGGGGGTGTCCCAGGCGACGACGTAGCCGCCGTCCGCGAGCGCCGCGACGGCGGGCCGCAGCTGGTCTCCGGCCGTGACGACGCTCGGCGCGCGCTCTGAACCGACCGGGGTGATCGCGGGCAGCGCGTTCCGCGGGCAGCGCACGCCCCAGCCGCCCGTACCCTCCT
>SYAK01000378.1 GCA_005788935.1 Pseudomonadota bacterium | reverse complement strand
CTTGGGTGGTTCTCGCTGCTGGCACTCGCTGCGACGTGGGTCGCGCTTGGGCAGGCGGGACAGCTCAACGATTTTCATGACGCACATTTTCTGCTTGCGTATGAAGATCACGCCGTCCGCAGCCTGCGCGACCACGGCGAGCTGCCGCTGTGGGACCCGTGGTCCTGTGGCGGACTCTACGCGCTCGGCAATCCCCAGACGCGCTTTGCAGCGCCTCCGTTCCTGCTGTCGCTGCTGCTCGGTGCTGCGCTCGCGGCGCCGCTCATCACCTTCGCGATGCTCGTCCTCGGCCTGGAGGGGACCTGGCGTTATCTGCTGCTGCGCGCACCCCGATCGCCGCGCGTCACCTGGCTTGCGGTGTGGCTTGCGCCATGTTTTGCGCTCAATGCCTACCTTGCGACGGCCTATGCGCTCGGTTGGGTCCAGTTCCTCGGCTTCGCGCTCGTACCGTGGGTCCTCGTCGGCGCCCACGGCGCCATGCGGGGCTCGCGTCGCGGGCTCGTGACGGCGGGGGCCGCGCTCGGCTTCATGATCGGCTTCGGCGGCACGTATGCGACGCCGATCACCATTCTGCTCGCGGCCGTCGAGGCCCTCGGAGCTGCCCCGCGCGACGCCTCCCGCCGCGCTTGGGGCCGCTTCCTCGGTCGCGGCGCGCTGCTAGGGGCGGTCATGGTCGCGGGTGCGGCCTTCCGCCTCTGGCCGATCCTCGCCGAGCTCGCCCGGAGCCCGCGCGTCATGGCCGGCACGCCCGGGCACGGACTCGGCGAGCTTGCGGCGATGGCCTTCGCCATGCCCGGGACCGAGGCGACAGGTGACCTGCCAGGGCGCTACCACATCGGTCTTCCGGTCTATCTCGCGCTCGCCCTCCCAGGGCTCCTGCGCCGTGAGGTCCGCCTCCCGGCCGCGATGCTCGCCCTGACGGTGGCGCTCGCGACGGGCTATCATTACGGGGAAGGGCCATTTTCGTGGATGCGCGAGCTGCCGCTCTTCAGCACGCTCCGCTATCCCGAGCGATTTCTCCTGCCTGCCGCGCTGTTCGCGCTTCCGCTCGTCCTGTCGGGCGCGTGTGTGCTGCTTGGCTGGCTCGAGCGACGGGGGCCGCGCGCGTCACGCGTCGGGGTCGGGCTTGTCGCCTCGAGCCTGCTCGTCGCGAGCGCGAGCCAGGTCGTGGCCTTTCACCGCCTCACGGGAGGCATCGCGCTCGTGCCTGCACCTCCCGAGGTTGACCAGCCCTTCGCGCAGGCCCGCGGCAACCGTTGGCTCGCCGGCCTCTTCGCCGCCTCGAACCGCGGCTCCATCAGCTGTGGCGAGGCCTATCCGGTCGTCATGTCGCCGCGGCTTCGGGGAGACCTCAGCTCCGAGGTCGGCCTTGATGCGCCCGCCTCGGGCGAGGTCCGGATCGTCGCGTGGCGCCCGAACAGCCTCACCGTCGCGGCCCGACTTGCGTCACCGGGCCGCCTGTGGGTGAACCAGAACCATCATCCGGGCTGGCAGGTCCTGCATTGCCCGCTCGCCTCGTCCGAGTCGGAGTCCTGTGAAACACGCCGTCCGGATGGCGTCGACCGCCTCCTCGGGGTCACGCTGCCCGCTGGTGAGCATCGTCTCGCGTTCCGCTTCTCGCCGAACTCGGCCTTGCTCGGGCTCGCGTCGACCCTCGGCCTCGTCATCGCGGCCCTGTTCGTCTGGTGGCGCCGCGCGCGCCTCGGCGAGGGTGCGTCGGCCCTCGCCCTGCTCGCTGGACCGCTGCTCGTTCTCGGCCTGACGGCCCTCACCCTGCCGACGGAAGCCACCGAGGCACCCGTCGTCGAGAATCCTGACGGAACGTCAATCCTTGACGCGCCGCCACCGTCGGACGCGCGCCGCATCGACGCCCGCTTCGCCTTGCCTGTCGCCTTCGAGGCCGCCCGCTTCAGCGGGCCCGATGCCGATGGACTGCTTCACGGCGAGCTGTGGCTGCGCGTCGATGGACCGGTCCCGCGCTCGGTCGGCCTCTTCGTGCACGTCTTCGCGGGCGACCGTCGCGTCGGGCAGGCCGATCACGCGGTCGTCGGCGGCACCTTCTTCCTCGCGGACGCGCCGCGCGGTGTCACGCTCCGGCACGCGTTCGCCATCAGGCTGACGGATCGTCAAGTCAGGAGCACGGCGCTCGCGGTCGACGCCGGCCTCTACCATCTCGGTGGCGACCAGGGCCGCGTCCCGCTCGACGAGGCGGCGGAAGCCGCGCGGCGCCGCGAGGACCATCGCCTCCGCCTATGGCCCTGAATCACGCCAGTCATCACCACGAACCTGACGACTTCCTTGACGCCCGGTCGGATTTGGGATCTGAACCGCCTCCGCGGGTGGCCGCTCGGTCCTCGCCCACGCTTCCGGGAGGCCCACGTGACCGCAGCACCCGATCCTGATCTGAACCCGCCCCCGCCCGAGCCAGCGCCGACCCGCCAGGCGCCCTCTGGACCGGCGCCGCATCGCAACCCGCGCGGTTGGTGGCTCCTCGCGGCGATCGGCGCCATCTTCGGCCTCGTCTCGTCGAGCGTCTCGACGCGCGACTTCATCGCCCACCTCGACGGGCAGACGCACGCGGTCTCGTGCTCCGTCCTGCCAGGCGGCGAGGCTGTCGTCGGGGCGTCGGGCTGCAAGGCCGCGATGTACTCGGTCTACAGCTCGTTCAACCGCACCGAGCACTGGGGTGGCATCCCGGTCAGCCTGCTCGCCCTCGCGGTGTTCGCGTTCTTCACCGCCTACACGCTCTCGCGTGCTGTCGGGACCCCGACGCGTCGGGACGGCCTCTTCCTCTTCGTCGGGTCACTCCTGCCCGTCGGCATGTCCGTCATCTACGGCAACATTGCCGCGACCGAGCTCGGCGCCTTCTGCGAGGTCTGCATCGGTATCTACGTCGCCTCGGGCGTCCTGTTCCTGATGTCGATCCTCGCGTGGTGGCGCGCCTCGCCCGCCACGGAGGGCAGCGTCATCCGCTTCTGGCTCGTCAACTTCGGCGCGGGCGTCGGCTTCGTGGCGGCCGCCTACCTGTTCTATACGGCGTCGGTCCCGGACGACCGTCCGACGATGGACGGCTGCGGCTTCCTGACCGACACGACCGACGAGGCGGGGGTGCTCGTCAAGCTCGGCGCTCACAACGATCCGAGTGCCGTCCCGTCGATCGCGGTCCTCGATCCCCTCTGCCCTTCGTGCCGCTCCTTCGACAAGCGCCTCGCGGCGAGCGGCTTCGCGCCCCGGTTGAAGCTCGAAGCGCTGCTCTTCCCGCTCGACACGGCCTGCAACTGGATGGTGAAGGACGCTCCCCACCCGGGCGCCTGCGCCATCAGCGAGGCGATCCTGTGCGCGCCCGAGGGTGCGCAGCAGATCCTCGACTGGGCCTTTGCCGACCAGACCCGCCTCATCGAGCTCGCCAAGTCCGAGCGCGCGGCCTCGAGCGGCAAGCCCGACAACAAGGCCGAGGACAAGGCGCTCCGCGCCGAGCTCTTGAGCCGCTTTCCAGGCATCAAGGGCTGCCTCGGGACGGCGACCGCGAAGGCCAAGGTCACAAAATCGCTGCGTTTTGCGGTCAAGAACGCGATGCCCGTCCAGACCCCGCAGCTCTACGTCGACGGGCGCCGCCTGTGCGACGAGGACACCGACCTCGGCCTCGAGTACATGCTGAACGCCTGGCTCTCGCCCGACTTCGCCCGCCGCCAGAAGCCTGCCCCTGCGCCAGCCGCCCCGGCGGCCAACGGAGACCAGCCATGAAGAAGCTCGCTCCCGCTTTTGCCGTCTGGACCACCGGGCTCCTCGCCCCGCTCTTCTTCGTCAACGGCTGGCTTGGCGACGCCAAGGCCGAGCTCGCCGCCTACAGCCCCGACGCGGCCCCGGTCGCGGTCGCGCAGATGGCCGAGGAGGGCTGGTGCAACGCCAACCTGAAGAAGATCGTGCGTCGGGTCGCGGGCGCCTGCGGTCTGCTCGGCGGTGACGACCGCGGGTGCCGCCCCGCTGACGCCGCCAAGGTCGTCGAGCTGTCGGATGCCGACTTCAACGCGCTCTTCGTCCCGCTGAAGGACCGCGTCTCGATCCTGCAGTTCGACCAGAGCAAGAGCGAACTCGATCCGCAGGGGATGGCGCTCGTCGACGCTGCGTGGGCCGATCGCCGCGGTGCCAGCTTCTTCTTCGTCGTGGCGCGGGCCTCGCCCGAGGGTAGCGCCAACTCCAATCGCGAGTTGTCCGAGGGGCGGGCCAGCGCGGTCATGACCCATCTCGAGACGCGCTTCGCCGATCCCGACATCCGCAAGCAGGTTGGCCTCCTGTGGCTTGGCGAAGAGTTCGCGCAGCTCGATGATACGTTCTGCGCGTGGAAGCGCAGCCGCGGCGACACGGCGTGCACGGCGGATGACATCAACCGCAGCGCCTTCATCGCCTGGATCGACTGCGCGATCTGATAGCGGGTATCCGCGCTCAGCGGGCCTTGACCATGCGGACGAGTGCCGTGAACCCGCGCGGGCCGAGGGCCTCGAGTCGAAGCTCGACGTCCAGCATCGCGGCGTCGAGCATCCCGATGTCGCGGCTGTCGAGCGAACCGTCGCGACGGAGGCCTTGCAGCAGGCCGCGCAGGAAGAGCACGTCGCGTCGCAGGTCGGAGATCTGCCGACGCGAGCCGAGGTTCAGGCGGTCTGCGCGGCCGAGGGCGCGCTCGTAGTCCCGGATGACGCGTTCGATGCGCGCCGCCGCGCGCGCGGTGCGGTGGTTCGTGAGGTCGATCGGGCCGATCATCCGCGGGTGGACGCGCGGCGCGACGATCCAGCCCTTCGCGAGCCGGGCGGCAGGGGCACGCGCGCTCGACGCGACGACAGCGGTCGGTCGGGCGAAGGCGGGGGAGGTGTCGCGGCCCGCGACGAGGGTGGTGACGATGGCGGCGGCGAGGGCGAGGGTGCGGCTGCGCATGGCGGGGCTCCTTCGGTCGAGGGCCATCTCCGGAAGCGCGCGTCCTGCGCGGTCCGCTCGTGGCCTGTCGCCGTCCGACGCGCCAGAGGGCCTGACATTCGTCAGAACGTTGTCTCCGTGTGACGTCGTGACCTGACGGTTCGTCAAGTCTGTTCTTCTGGCAGGTCTTTCGGTCCGTGCCTGCGCCACGCGGTTGTCCAGCGTCCTGGATCCGTGGCAGATCTGGACGCATGGACACGACGCCTTCGACGCCACGGCCCTTCCGGATCCTCGGGTTGCAGCAGGTCGCCATCGGTGGCCCCGACAAGCAGGCGCTGCTCGGCCTGTGGACGACGCTCTTCGGGATTCCGGTCGTCAAGCACTTCGCGAGCGAGCGCGAGAATGTCGATGAGGCCGTCCTGTCGCTCGGCGTCGGGCCCTACGCGGTCGAGGTCGACCTGATGCAGCCCCTCGACCCGGGCCGCAAGCCGCGCGTCGACGAGCCGCCGCTGAACCACCTCGGGCTGTGGGTCGATGACCTCCCGGCCGCGGTCACCTGGCTGACAGCGGCGGGCGTCCGCATGGCCCCGGGCGGCATCCGGCCTGGCGCGAGCGGGCATGACATCTGCTTCATCCATCCCAAGGGCAACGACGCGTCTCCGGGCTCGGGGCTCGGCGTCCTCATCGAGCTCGTGCAGGCCCCGCCCGAGGTCATCAACGCCCTGACGTCCGCGCAAGGTTGACGGGTCGCGGCCGCGGCGCCGCTTTCCCGTTTCCCGGAGGCGCGTGAGGGCCTAGAGTGCGCATGTTCGCGGAACGACACCGCGCAGGAACGCCGATGCCCCGCACCATCCGACAGGCCGAGGTCGCCCCGAAGCGCCCGCCCGCCGCCCGCCGCCCGTCTTCCGTCGACTCCGCCTCCAACCCCGAGGGCCTCGACGCGGCGTCGCGGCGCGGGCTCTCGGACTCGCTCCGCAGCTGGTTCGCGGGTGCGCGCCGGGCGCTGCCATGGCGGGACGCGCCGACCCCTTGGCGGGTCTGGGTCTCGGAGGTCATGCTCCAGCAGACGCAAGTTGATACGGTCATTCCGTACTTCCATGCGTTCATTGCCCGCTTTCCCGACCCAGCCACGCTCGCCGCCGCGTCGCTCGATGATGTGCTCGCGCGCTGGTCGGGGCTTGGCTACTACCGTCGGGCGCGGCTGCTTCACGCGGGCGCTATCGCGGTCGCCGAGCGTCACGGCGGCGAGCTGCCCCGCGATCCGTCGGTCCTCAGGACCCTCCCGGGCGTCGGTCCCTACACGGCGGGTGCGATCGCGTCGATCGCCTTCGGGGTGCGCGCCCCCCTCGTCGATGGCAACGTCGAGCGCGTCCTGTCCCGCCTCGTGGCGCTCGAGGACCCAAGCGACGGGACGGCTGGCAAGCGTCGGCTGTGGACGCTCGCCGAGGCGCTCGTCAGCCCCGAGGACCCGTCCGCCCACAACCAGGGCCTGATGGAGCTTGGCGCCCTCGTCTGCACACCCGCCCGGCCGGCCTGCGAGGCGTGTCCGTGGGCTCCCGCCTGCCGCGGGCGGGCGTCGGGGCGTCCGACCGATTGGCCCCTGAAGCTGCCGCGCCGCGCGCCAACATCGGTCCAAGGCGTCGCGCTCGCCATCCGTCCGCACGCCGGCTCCGACCTCGTGCTGCTCGCGCGTCGACCGGCGGACGGCCTCCTCGCGGGCCTCTGGGGGCTCCCCGAGACTCGCTGGGACGGGGCAGGGGAGCCCGAGCTGTCCGAGCTGCTGGCCTCCCTGGGCGAACGCCTCGGGGTCCCGCTCGCGGGCGGTTCCTCGCTCGGCCACGTCGTGCACGCCTTCACGCACCGAAGCCTGACCCTCGAGGTCCGGACCGCCTCGAACACCCGGGCGTGGTCGACTCAGATCGAAGCCGGGATGATCGACGACGGTCTCGCGTGGGCCCCGGTGTCGGGTGATGGGGTGCTCGCGCTCTCGACGCTCGCGCGCAAGTCACTCGCGCTGCTCGCGGCGAGCCGGGTTGACGCCGCGTCAGACTTCGCTCATCTGACGGGACGTCAGAGAAAACCTCGGACCAGTCAGCTGCCGAACCGTCAGGAAACGGCCGAACAGCGCCCTCGCAAGCGCTCGACCGCCGCCTATGCACAGGCGGCACAGCTCGCCCTCCCCACCCTCGACGTCGCTCGCACGGAGGACCCATGACGACCCTCGTCCGTGATCTCCCGCTGCCGCTCGGACACGGGCCCGCCGAGCTCCACGCCGCTGTGGCTGGCCAGCTCGGCCTGCACCTCGACGCGATCGTCGAGGCTCGCATCCGCAAGGTCTCCCTCGACGCGCGCGGCAAGAACCCGAAGCGCGTCCTCACGGTCGAGGTCTGGACGACCGCCGACGCGCCGCCGCCTGATGAGTCGCCCAGACTCCGGATCGGCACGCCCCTCGCACGGCCGAGTCCTGGCAAGATGCCGATCATCGTCGGCACCGGGCCCGCCGGGCTTTGGGCTGCCCTTCGGCTGCTCGAGGGAGGACACCCGTCGATTCTCCTCGACCGGGGCGGTGCGCTCGTCGCGCGCCACCGGGACGTCGTGGCGCTCCGCAGCCACGGGCAGCTGAACCCGGAGTCGAACCTCTGCTTTGGCGCGGGCGGGGCCGGGACCTACTCGGACGGCAAGCTCTACACGCGGCGGCGCGACCCCGAGATCGACCGCATCCACGCAGATCTCGTGGCGCTCGGGGCGCCTGCGTCCATTATGACCGACGCCCACCCGCACGTCGGGACGAACCGCATCATCATGGCCTACAAGCGGCTCGAGGCCTTCCTCGTCGAACACGGCTGCGAGGTTCGATACGACGCGAAGGTCGTCGATCTCCTGCAGGCCGACAGTGGGCGGGTCCACGGCGTCGTCCTCGCGTCGGGCGAGACCCTCGAGGGTCCGGGCGTCATCCTCGCGACCGGCCACTCGGCCCGTGACGTCTACCGCTGGCTCCACGCCCGCGGGGTGCTGATGGAGCGCAAGGCCTTCGCCATCGGCGCCCGCTGTGAGCACCCGCAGGCGCTTATCGATCGCATCCAGTACGGGCCGCACGCGGAGAACCCCGACCTCGAGCCTGCCGAGTACTTCCTGAAGGCCCAGGTCGCCGATCGCGGGGTCTACTCGTTTTGCATGTGCCCGGGCGGCTTCGTCATCCCGACGCCCACTGAGGCCGACTGCCTGAACGTCAACGGCATGTCGAACCACAAGCGCGGGACACGCTTCGCGAACGCGGCCCTCGTCGCGACGGTCGAGCCGCGCGACTTCTGGATTTCCCGCCCTGGCGACCTCGACCATCTTGGGCCGCTCGCCGGGCTCGCGTTCCAGCGCCACCTCGAGCAGGCGGCGTTTCGGGCGGGTGGCGGCGGTTATCGCGCGCCAGCCCAGCGCCTGACCGATTTTCTGACAAAGCGGCAAGGAACGCTGCCAGCCGAGACGAGCTTTCGGCCTGGCCTGACGTCAGTCGACCTGCACGCCATTATCCCGGCACGCTTTGGCGATGCCATCGCGCGGGCGGTTCTCCGGTTCGACCAGAAGATGCGGGGTTACCACACCGCCGAGGCCGTCCTCATCGGGGTCGAGACGACGACCTCGAGCCCGGTGCGGCTCGTCCGCAGCGACGACCATCAGGCGCCCGGATTTCCTGGCCTCTTTCCTGCGGGCGAGGGGGCGGGCCAGGCTGGTGGGATCGTGTCGTCGGCGCTCGATGGCCTGCGCGTGGCGGAGTCGCTGCTCGCGGGTCTCGCGGCGCCAGCGGCGTCGTTCGCCGTAGCCTGACCCATTGTCCGGATTTTGATGCGGCACACACGGCACCCAATCTGACATAGCGTCAGTCTGGGGTTGGGCCGCGGTGGGTCCGGGTCGGTCCGCGCTCCCAAAACGTCGCGGTCTGTCGGGCGAGGCTTGACGGGATCGCGTCGCGTGCCCATGACTGACGCCCCGTCAACGCACGCCGAGGAGAACCCGATGCCGCGCCCCGTCAACCTCGCCCGCCGTCAGACCCTCGCCCGTGAGGCCTTTGCGCTGATGCGCCAGAGCCCGCAAGGGCTGACGATGACCGAGCTCGCGTCACGCCTCGGACTCAAGCGGCCTACGCTCTATTACTACTTTCATGACACCGCGGCCATCACCGAGGCGGCCATGGGCGATTTGCTGACGCGGCAGCAGGCGCACCTCGTCGGGCAGCTCGTCGGGCGCTATCACCCCGTGGACTTCCTCGACGCCTGGGTCGAGGCCGTGCGGACCTTCTACGCCGCAAACCCAAGCGATATCGGATTGTTCGCGTCCATCCTCGCGCGCGCCGACGCCAGCACCGAGAGCCCGCTCGCCAGCCGCCTCGCCCAGCACCAGCGGCCCGTTCATGAGCTCGCCGTCCGCACCCTGCACGACGGGCTCGCCCGCGGTCTCGTCGAGACCTGCGAACCCGAGGCGGTCGTCGCCCTCGTCGCTGCCACCATCGACGGGGCGCTGCTCGCGTGGCACGCGGCCGGGCGCGACCCAGAGCAGAGCTTCGGTGCGCTGTGGGCCCTGGCACTCGCGCCGCTGCGCATTCCGAGGCTCGCCGCAACCGAGGGGCCGGAGGCCGCCGCCGAGGACGGTCAGGGCTGAGCGTCGTGCCGCCGGGCCGCGGCTGACGACCAGAGCGAGAGCAGCACGAGTTGCACCTGGTGGTACAGGATGAGGGGGACCGCGAGCAGGCCGGCAGCGGGGCTGTCCCCGTGCAGGACCCGCAGCATCGGGAGCCCGGTGGCCATGGATTTCATGCCGCCGCAGACGCCCAGCACGATCGCGTCCTCGCGCGAGAGCCGCAAGATGCGGCCGATGAGGGCCCCCATCCCAGCGAGCAGGCTGAAGAAGAGCCCGGCACCGAAGGCCGTCGCGACAAGCGGTCCCAGCCCGAGGCTGTCTCCGACCCCGCTCGCGACGCTCTGGCCCACCGACTGGTAGACCAGCGCCGCGATGACGAGGCGGTCGATCCAGCCCGCGGCCGCGGCGTGCCGGATGAGGGTCGGGCGCACGAGCGGCCCGACCAGCTGTCCGATGAGGAACGGGGCCAGCACCATGGCGGCGACGATCCGGTGGTCGACCCGCAGCCGGGTGACGCTCGGCGTGCCGATGCGGGCCAGCGCCACGACCGACGCCAGGGCGAGCGGCGCCACCGCCAGCATCAGGACCGACGGCAGGACCTCGG
>SYAK01000377.1 GCA_005788935.1 Pseudomonadota bacterium | reverse complement strand
CATGGGCTTCATCGAGGACGTCGAGCGGCTGATGGGAGCCACGCCGGCGACCCGGCAGGTGGCGCTGTTCTCGGCGACGATGCCCGACGCCATCCGGCGCGTGGCGGACGCGTACCTGAAAGAGCCGGTCACGGTGCAGGACGAGAGCGGCCCGACGCAGGTCAAGGCCATCAACCAGCAGTGGATCTACGTGCCGCAGCGCTTCAAGGGCGAGGCGCTGCTCCGGCTTCTCCGCGGTGAGCCGCGCGGGACGACGCTCGTCTTTTCGCGCACCAAGAGCGGCGCGGCGGAGGCGGCGGACGCGCTGGGGCGTCACGGCTTTCAGGTCGAGGCGCTGCACGGGGATCTCAGCCAGGCGGCGCGCGAGCGCGTGCTCGACCTCTTCCGGGCGAAGCGGCTCGACGTGGTCGTCGCAACGGACGTGGCCGCGCGCGGACTCGACATCGACCACATCACGCACGTCGTGAACTTCGACCTGCCCGAGAACGCCGAGGTCTACACCCACCGCGTCGGGCGCACGGGCCGGGCCGGGCGCACCGGTACGGCGATTACGCTCGTGACGCCGTCGCAGATCCGGGGCTGGCGCTTCATGACGCGTGCGCTCAGGACGGACGTGAAGGAGTCCACGCTGCCGACGGACGCCGACATCGCGGCGCGGCAGCGGGACGCGCTGGCCGGCGACCTCTCCGAGGTGCTGGGTGCGCCGCGGGTCGAGGTAGCCCGGACCTGGGCGGCGGCGATCATGCAGGCTCGCGGTTGGAGCGAGGCCGATCTCCTCGCGTATGCCGTGACGCGGCTGCTCGACGAGCGCGGGGTGATCCTGGAGGCCGACCCGAGCAATGAACCCGAGACTTGGGGCCAGCCAGCCGCGCCCCGCCCTCCGCAGGAGCGTGAACAGCGCCCGATGCGCGGTCCGGGCGACCGGGGCGGCTATCAGGGCGACCGGGGCGGCTATCAGGGCGACCGAGGCGGCTATCAGGGCGACCGAGGCGGCTACCAGGGCGACCGAGGCGGCTCGGCTGGTCCAATGCGAGGTCCGGGCGAGGCTGGTCCGCCGCCGTGGCCTGGACGTCAGGGAGTCCCGCGGGACGCCGCTCCACAAGGGCGGGCGCCGCAGGCCGAGCGGCCAGCCCCGCGTGGGCGCATGGGTGACGACGTGGGCGCTTCGCAGTCGCCACGCTCCGCAACCCGGGAGCGTCCGTTCAACGAGGTGTTCGACGACAGCTGGCCACCTCCGGCGGCGGCGGCTCCGAAGCGGACTCAGGCGCCGGCGTCGTTCGAGGGGGCTCCTGCATCCGCCGAGGGCCGACCGGTCCGGGCACCTCTGCCGCCACGAGAGACCGGGGCCGCACGGCGTCAGGACGACCGCGGGCAGGACCCGCGGGCCGAGGCCCCCGTAAAACGTGCGCCAGCGCGGGCGGCTGGCGAAGGCCTCCCCGAGCGGGCACCCGCGCGGACGGCCGAGGCCCATCAGGCCCTTCCGGAAGAGGCGGCCAGCGCTCCGGGCAAGCGTCGCAAGGCGTCGGACGAGGTCGAGCTGTCGCTCCCCGTGGGCAAGCAGCACGGCGTGACCCCTGCGGACGTCTTCGGTGCCTTCTCGCACGAGGCTGGGCTCACCCGGGAGGAGATTGGGCGCATCGCGGTCCATGACCGAGTCTCGGTCGTCCGCCTGCCGCGCCCGGTGGCCGACGCGGTCTGTGGGCGCTATGAGGCGCTGCATCTGCGCGGCAAGAAGGTCGTGCTGATCCCGCCCGCGCCGCCTGGTCTGGGGGCCCTGCCCGTCAAGAAGGGGCTGCGCGTGGTCGAGGAAGGGCTCCGCGCACCGAAGCGCAAGGCCTGAGCGACGCTTCTCCTCGGGTGTTTCGGCACGTTCAGGCGTTCGGACCCGACCCCTTCGGCCGACCGATTGGGGTCAGGCCGGCGGGGTGAACGCTGCGATCAGGTCGGCGTGGGCCGGGAACGTCTCGACGAGCGTCGCGCGCGTCGCGAGCTCGAAGCCGCGGAACTCGAAGCCGGGCGCCACGACGCAGGCGACCAGCGTCCACGCGCCGGGCTCGGGCTCCGCCGCAAACCATGCACCCGCCGGGACCACCGCCTGCGGGACAGAGCCGGGAGCGCCTGGCGGCCCGACCACGTGGCGCGTGTGCGCCCCGTCGGCGTTCAGGACGTGCACGTGGACCGCCCCGCCGCCCTGCCAGAGCCACAGCTCGTCCGCGTCGATGCGGTGGAGGTGCGACCGCTCGCCAGCACCGAGCGCGAACAGGATGCTTGTCGCGGCCGACCGGGTCGCGCCAGGCTGCGCGGCTGCGCGCCAAGTTTCGCGATACCAGCCGCCCTCGGGGTGGCGCGCGAGGCGCAGGTCAGCGACGAGCGATTCGAAGGGCTGTGGGGGCATCGCGGGCTCCTGGAGGGTGACGACGGGGTTATCACCTCGCTTGGTTCGAGGCGAGCGCATGATGCGGCCGAGGGACCGGGGTGTCCGAGGATGCCCCGCGACGGAGCAGAGGCGCGCCCTCCGATGGGTCCCGTCGATGCACGCTTGAGTGTCGGGCCCCTGGGCGGTATGCGGGGTCCATGTCGCGCATCTCGCTCGCATTCGGGCAGCGCCTGCTGCCGGCAGCCTCGGGGGAGCAGAGCCTCGCCTCGGGCTTTGCCGTGGTCGGGGCGCGGCATCTCTTGTGCGTGGCCGATGCGACGGGGGCGCCTGGGCCGACGGCGCTCGCCCGTGCGGCGGTGGACGCGGCGATGTTGCGGTTGCGCGGGCCCGACGACCCGGCTGGCCCCGCGTGGACCATGCCAGTCGATCAGCCAGACAGAGGTCGCGCCCCGCCGACACCGCCAGTCCGCACCCCGCGACGCATCGCGCTGCCGCGGGGGCCGGACCTCGTGGACATTGTGGCCGCCATGGACGAGGCTGCGGGGGCCGTCCGACGTGCGGCTCTCGGTCTCGCGCCCGGCGCCGAGTTTGCGTTCGATCTCGCGATCGTGGCGGTCGATACCCAGCGGGGCGTTGCCGAGATTGGGCTCGCCGGGCGGCTCGCGATCTTCCATGCCGCGTGGGATGCTCCCATCGATGCACGGGCGGCCCAGGTGACGCTGTCCGCTTCCGAGGGCGCGGAGTCGCAGCCGCGCACGGGTTCCGTCCGTCTCGCGCCCCACGCGACCCTCATCGTGGCCTCCCATGCCGCCAGCCTGCACGTCATGCCTGCACTGCGCGGGGCGCGGGGGCGTCAGGATCCCAACATCCTCGCGCGCCAGCTGACGGACGCAGCCCGCCGCGCTGGCGAGGCGGGGGCCGTCTTCGTGGGCGTGCTCGACCGACCTGACGACGGGCCACGCGAGGGGCCTCACCCGGCGTTCGTGCGGATGCAGCGAGAGGCCGCCGTCACGGTGGATGGCGACGGCCACGTGCTCGGCGCACGCTTTCGGCCGCGTGGCGCTGCGGCGAGGCGGCTCCGACCCGAGCGGGGTTGGAACACCAGCGGCGCCCTCGCGGGACTTGTCGCCGTGTGCGGGCTCGGGGTCGCGGGGTGGCACCTCGTCCACGGAGACGCCTCGGAGGTCGTTGGAAAGCTTGGCCTCGGCAACCTCACGCGGGAGACGGCGATCCCGACGTTGCCGGACCTCCCCCCGCAGGGCCCCCCGCCGACTCCGACGCCACCTCCCCCCCTGCCCGACCCGGTCCTCGACGCCGCGCTCGATGCGTCGTCGGCCCAGCTGGCCGCAGAGCGACTGCGCGACTGGATCACCGCGCAACCTGCCGCCGATCGGGAGGCGGCCTTCACACGCCTCGACGCGCTGTTCTCGGAGCGACTTCGCGCGAAGACCCTGCCACGCGCCGCGCTCGATTCGCTCCCGCTCCTCGCGGCCGACACGTCCTTGCCACGGACAGCGCGCTGGGCCGCACGCGTCCTCGGGCGAACTCAGCGCGGGAGCGACCCGAGATGACGCCATGAACGGGCGTTCAGGTTGCGGAAGTCACGCGCACGGCTGAAGCTGAAGGCATGGATGAAGACCGCTGGACAGGCCGAGAGCTGAAGCCGACCGAGCTGACGGGTGTGGGCGCGCTGCTCGAGCGCGGGCGCCTCGCGGACACGTTCCTCGTCAAGGGGGCGCTCGAGAAGGGAGAGGCGTTCAAGGGCTGGTGGTACGCGGGCTTGCGCAACGGCACCGAGCTTGAAGCCGTGATGGCCGTCGAGAACCACAAGGCGTTCATTTACGCGCATTCCGAAGCGGCCGCCCGTGGCATGGGCTACGAGCTCTATCAGCAGCAGAAACGCATGGGGTCCGCCATGCAGGCGACCCATCGGCATCAGATCCTTGGCGAGATGAAGACCATCAGCAACATCTGGCACTACTTGAAGGACCTCCCGGATCGGAAGGCCATCAGCGATCGCACCTGCGGCCTCCTCGAGGTCGGTAGCGACCGCGCGGAAAAGTCGCCCTCGAGCCGCGTCGAGCTCTCGGTCGCCACAGAGTCCGACCTGCGCCTGGTCTTCGACATGACCGCCGAAGCCATCACCGAGCAGATCCAACTCGACCCGCGCAAGGCGGGGCGCGACGCCCATTGGGCGCGCTGCGAGTCCATCATCGCGCGCGGCCTTCAGGTCATCGCGCGGGAAGAGGGGCGCCCCTTCTTCGTCGCGGAGCTCGCCCGGCAGACCAAGGACATCATCCTGCTCGATCGCGTCCACGTCCCGACCCAGTTCCGGTCGCGGTCCCGACTCCTCGCGGGCGCCTTCTGGCATGCCGCCGGCCTCGTCTCGCGCATCGGTGGACGCCGCCTCTTCGCGCTGACGACCGATGGCGCGCTCACCGAGGCGGCCCAGCAGGCCGGTTGGCGCCTCGCCTCGACCTGGCGCTGGGCCATCGCGCTCGGCTGATTTCGCGGTCGAGACTTCCCAGGCGGTTCGCGCGCGACGCGGGAAGTGAGCCCAATCCCTCCCCAATCCCTCCGAGGGGTGGGTTGCATGGGCCCGCTGGACCGTGCAACGATTCTCCCGGGCGAATCTTGAGCGGGTCCAGGGTCGGCCCGGGGGCCTGAAGATTGGAGCTGCCCATGAAGTTGCGCTACTGTTGGGTGTGGGCGTCATCCCTTGCCGTTCTCGGATGCAGCAAGAAGCCGTCCGCCGAGCCTCCCGCGGCCGTGGGTGAGATCGCGCCGGTGGAAAGCCAGCCTGCGGTCGCTCCGCATGGTCCGGAAGTGACCGCCGCCGCCCCGGACATCGCGCCGACCCCGCAGCCGGAGGCGCCCGATGCGGCGCCCGCGGCCGAGGTGGCCACGGGGAACGGGGTGGAAAGGCTGACGCAGGAGCTCGGTCAGGGCGGGGCGGTCGCCGTTCTGCCGTGGCCCACGGGGCTCATGGCGATGTCGGCCGACGGCGTGCGGCGCGAAACGCTCGTCGATGGCCCTGTTGGCTGGGCGGCTGTGGACCATGACGCACAGATCATCTGGTTCGGACGCCACATCGCGCGTCCCGAGGGCGAGGTGGCGAAGGACCTCCCGGAAGGGGACCTTCAGGAGCTGATGGCGCTAGACCTGCTCGCGAACAAGGCCGAGCCGCGGCGTCTCGCGACCAACCTGCCCCGGGACGTGCGGTTCGCGGTGCGCTACGAGGACGCGCGCGAGGGGCGACGGAACCCCGTCATGTACCTGGGTCGTCGTCTCGCGGACGGCATCGACCTGGTGCTGGACCCCGAGAATCCGCGTCTCGAGAGCAGCGAGGGGGTCTACACCGAGCTCGGCCTCACCGCGGGTCCGGGTGTGCCCGAGAGACGGTCGGGCTTTCCAGCCGAGACCGTGGCGTGGCTGAAGGGCGTCGTGTCCCGCCCGACTCCAGACTTCGAGCGCCCCGCCTGTGCTGTCGCGGCGAGCGAGATCCCCGAGACCATCAAGGTGCCCGGATGCACCGACTCGGAGTATTGCGGGCAGGTCAAACGCTTCGAGGGGACGGCCCTCTGGCAGGTGGTCGCGGAGGTAAGTTGCGGTGACACCTGCCACTTCGAGACGAACCTTTACGACCCCGTCGCGAAGGTCTGGGTGTCCCGAACGGGCGTCCGCCAGGACAAGCCTTTTGGCGAGGCGGAGTCGCTCCACGCGACGTGGGTCGGACCCGACTGCCGGGGCTTCGTCATGGACGGCGTGCTCTGGCGCCTCGACGGCGCTCCGACGCGACCCGAGGGCGCCGGCCCGGTCTGGAAGGCGCGCGGTGGCGGATGGCTTGGCGGGCACTTCTTCAACCCCGAGTGAGCAATCCCGAGCGCCGTCGTGCGGCCGCTGCGGTGCATCCGGCGCACGTCGAGATCATGGGCGTCCGCGTTGCGTCGCAACCTGCATCGGGCCGTACGTGGCCATCACGGGGGCTTTCCCCGGCGGTGACGGGGCGACGAGGCCGGGCGAGACCTGCGGCCCGATAGGCATCTCAACGGCCCGTGGACAGGTCGCCCGGACTCAGCCATGCTGAGCGGGCGAAGACTGTCGCCCAGGAGCCCGCCGTGCCGCCCTTCACGAACGAACGCATCCAGACCGCCTCGCTTGGCCACCTGCAGGCGGTCGTCGCCATCGACAGCCAGAGCGACGAGCACGCGGCTGCCATCCCATCGAGTGAGGGGCAGCGGGCGCTCGCCTTCCTCGTGGCCGAACATTTCGCGGTCTGCGGCGCCACCGTCGAGATGGACCCGCACGCAAATGTGATCGCCACGTTGCCTGGTCGCGGGGCTGGTGCGAGCGCGCCTCCGGTGGCCCTCCTCGTGCATCTGGACACGGCCCGGGGCACCGCCAACCCGTCCGCGCTCCAGCTCACGCGCGCCTGGGACGGCCTGCGCGTCCCGTTCGCCATGAACCCGACCATCGACGTGAGCGTCGCCAACTACCCGGGTCTCCATGAGTTTCAGGGGCATGACGTCGTGCACGGCGAAGGGGTCAACCCGTTTGGTCTCGATGACAAGCTGGGTCTCACGCATCTGATGACGCTCGCGGAGGTGCTCGCGGCCGACCCAGCCATCGACCACCCGCCGATCCTTTTCATTGGCCGCCCCGACGAGGAGATTGGCCGCATGGCGGCGGTCGAGGGGCTCGCGGACCTCCTCGCCACGCGCGGTGTCCGCAGCGGCTACACCATCGACGGGATCCTGCCCTACGAGGTCAACGTCGCGAATTTCAACGGCGCTCATGCGACCGTCAGTTGGGAGGGGGCGCCTGTCGACCCGGCCCGCCTCGCGGAGTACGCCCGCGGGTTCGCGCTGACCTTCGGCGGCGTCAACACCCACGGCGCGACCGCCCATGACGAGGGGCACCGGGCGGCCATCCGGCTCGCGGCCGAGTTCTCGGCGGCGGCCAAGAGCCTCGTGATCCCGGTCGCGTTCGATTCTGACCGCATGCGGGACTGCGACGGGCAGCTCGCCGTGCGCATCGCGCCGTCCATGGCGCCAGGACTCATCGAGGCCTTGCTGGCCCGCGTCGTCGGGCCGCACGTCCGCCGTGGGGCGTCGTTTTCGCTGCGTCCGCTGAGCGCCCTCGAGGTGGCCGCGCTGCCGTCCCATGACGGTGTCGCGCGCATGCTGAACGCGGTCCTCGCCTTCACCGCCGACGGCACCCCCTCGGCCCCGCGCTGGGCCGAGGACAGCCATGGCTGGCTCGGCTACTCCCACCCTTACCGCGCCCGCACCACCGCCCATGGCGTCGAGCTCGACGTGCGCATCCGGGACTTCGATGCCGAGCGCCTCGAGTCCCGCAAGGCCGATGTTCACGCCGGATTTGCTGCCGAGGGCGTGCGGGTCACCGACCACGACCAGTACATCAACATGGGCCCGCGCATGGCCGACCGGCGCGACCTCGTCGATTTGGCGCTCGCGGCCGGTAAGGACGTCGGCGTCGCCGTGCGCGAACTCCCCATCCGAGGCGGCACCGGCGTCGACCCGTTCCTCGAGCGCGGCACCGCCATCGCGAACCTCGGCACGGGCTACTTTGCGCCCGAGTCCGAGAAGGAGCTGACCTCGCTTCAGCTGATGGCCGGCCACGTCCGTTGGCTCGAGGCGCTGATGCGCCGACTCGCCCAGCTGCGCTGAGCGCCTCAACCCTGGGAATGGCCTCAACCCTGGGAATGGCCTCAACCCTGGGAATGGCCTCAACCCTGGGAATGGCCTCAACCCTGGGAAT
>SYAK01000376.1 GCA_005788935.1 Pseudomonadota bacterium | reverse complement strand
GGCGCCTGAACGTGGGCGGCGCGGGCCTCGACGCGCGATGCGTCACTGCCAGACCCCGCAGCCACGCCACCCGGCCCCGAAGCCCGCGCGCGCGTGCCCGACGGAGCACTGCGCGTTGACGTTTCGCGGTTGTCGCGTCGGCCGAGGTCGTCTATACCCTCGGGGTCGGAGGTTCCATGGTCATCGCCGCGTTCGTCATCGCCTCGGCCGTCATCATCCTGGCGCTCGGCGCCTTTCAGGGGGCGGCCCGCGCCCAGGAAGAGCAGACCCGCCTCGCTGTCGAGCGGACGCTCGGGCTCTTCATGACCGAGGTCGAGGCCTCGGACCACGCCCATGCGCGCGGTCGCTTCGGGGACGCCGCTGTGGAGGTCGCGATCGGTCACCACGCCGTCACCTTCAAGGCGACGCTGCCCAATGTCATGGTCCGCTACGCCGACCTCGTCGAGCGCTTCGCACCTGCGTCGCTGCGGGCTGAACTGCACGCGCTGCAGCTCGTGGTCGGCCCGCGCGATGTCGTGACAGGCGCCTTGGCGCTCGAGCCCGTCGCGACCGACACCCTCGTCACCCTTGAGCGCCGCCTGACGCTCGTCAAGGCGGTCTCCGACCTCCGCGTCCACGCGCCTGCGGTGCTGCTCGAGCGCCTGAAGACAGCGCATGGGTCGCGCGACGTCGACGAGCTGCTGCTCGCGCTGACCTACGCCTTTCCGCAGGCGTCCGAGACGGAGCAGGCGATCACCCACGCAGCCGAGCTTGAGCACGCCCACCCCGACCGGGTCCGCGAGCGAGCCGAGTCGTGGCGCGCGGCGGGCCGCCTGCCAGCCTTCCCGGTGCGCTGAGCCACCTCGCTGAGCAAGGCCCGCGGGCCCTGGCCGGCCGAAGCGGCCCGCCAAAACGCCTTCGGGCGCGTCAGATCGCGGAGAAGAGCCAGCGCTCGCCTTCCTTCACGAGGAAGAACGGCACGGGCATCGCGGTCGGCTCGCAGTTGATGAAGATCTTCTTCTCGGTGACCGAGAGGTCATCCACGCGGTTGACCTCGACAGCCGAGCCATCCTCGCGCAGGCAGGCGGCCGCGCGGCGCCCCTTGGCCGGGAGGTTGTAGCGCTTGAGGCTCGTCAGCGCGTTGTCGTTGAGGCAGAGCTTCGCCTTGCTGCAGTAGGTCGTGATCCAGGCGTCGAACTTGCCGTCACGCAGAAGTTTCAGGCTGCCGACGATGGCGCCCTCGGGGGTCTGGGCGGCGGGCTCGCGGACGACCTCGGCGGAGGCTGGGGCCACGAACAGGGCGGCTGCGACTGGAGCAGCGAGGAGGAGGGCGCGCATGGAGGCTCCTGATGGGCGGTGGGATGAACAGATGACCGCGCTCACGACGGGGCGCGGCGCGACCAGCAGCGGCCGCGCCAGACAGCGGAAACGCGCGGGCATGGGCGGATATTCAAGGCGAAGGCTGGCCTCGTCAACCGCACGAACCTTGCGACCCTTGCCGCCCTTGCCGTGGACCATGTCCCGGCGCGATACTGCAGGCAACCGCCCGTGAAGACGCGGACCCCGAGGAACCTCGCCATGCCCCGAACCATGCCCCCTGACGGGGCTGCCAGCTCCGGCTGCAAGCCCCAATGGCGCGCCTTTCAGGCGGCCCTGATCGTCGCTGCGACACGGCTCGCGGGCTGCGTGGACCCTGCGCCCGGAGACCTGTCGGACGTGGGTCGCCCGGACGCCTGGCGCCCCGAGGTGGTCGCACCCGACGCGGCATCCCCCGAGGATACCGCGGACAGCCCCGCACGCATCGCAGCACTCACGCCAGGCGAGGGACCGACCGCGGGGCTCACGGCCGTCACCCTCGAAGGCGAGGGCCTCGCCTCGGTCCGAGCGGTGCGCTTCGGGGTCGCCGAAGCCCTCGACGTCTTCGCCATCAGCGACCGCTCGGTCGTGCTCCTGACGCCGCCGCACCCGCCAGGCTGGGTCGATGTCACAATCGAGCTCGGCGATGGCGGCACGGTGACGCGGACGCGCGGCTTCCTGTATCGCGATCCGGTCGGGCTGACAGCGGTCGAGCCGCGCGCTGGCAGCGGCCTCGGCGGAACCCCGCTGACCGTGCGCGGCGCGGGCTTCACGGATGGCGTCGCCGTCCTCATCGGCGGGCGACGGGCCCTCGACGTCGCGGTCCTTGACCCCGCGACCCTCACCTGCATGAGCCCGGAGGGGACGCCAGGCGAGACCGACGTCCTCGTCGTGAGTCCTGCCGGAGCGGCCCGCCTCGCGCGCGGCTACACCTTCGAGGCCGACCTCGCCCCAGCCCTCGACGGGACAGCGATCGACCGCGTGTCGCCCGCGCGCGGCCCAGCGGGCGGTGGCACGACGGTGACCCTCACCGGACGCGGACTCGGCGCGCGCCTCGGGGTCCGGGTCGGGGCCACCCCCGCGCGCGCGGTCCGTGCCAGCGCCGACGGGACGTCGTTGACCTTCGTGACGCCGCCTGGCAGCCCGGGGCCAGCCTCGATCCATCTCTTCGATGGCGCCGCCCGAACCTCGGCCGCCGACGCCTTCACCTACGTCGCCAACGCGCCAGCGCTGCTCGCGGCGAACCCTCCCCGAGGCGCCATCGCGGGCGGCACGCGGGTCGAGCTGTTCGGAGAGGGGCTACCGACGACCGGGCTGCGCACGGTCACCTTCGGCGGCCGCGAGGCGCGCCTGCTCGCCCCGCCCGAGGGCCACCGCGTCATCGTCGAGGCTCCACCTGGGCCGGTGGGTGCGACCGACGTCGTGCTCGACTACGCCGCCGTGACGCTGACATTGCCGAGTGGTTACACATGGTTTGATTCCGGAACCTCAGCGGGCAGCTCGGGAGAGCGGGCCTCGGGTGCCCTCAACCTGACCGTGATCGAGACGCGGACGGGCGACAGGGTCCCTGGCGCGCTCACCCTCGTCGAGGGCGACGCCCTGCGGGGGACGCTCTCGTGCCTCACGAACGCGACCGGCCAGTGCGTCGTCAGCGCAGCCGGGCTCGTCGGCCCACTGCGCGTCACGGTGTCGGCTGGCGGCTTCCAGACCGTGACGATCGCGGGGATCTCGGCCGAGAACCTGACCGTGCCGGTGCTGCGGGCCTTCACCTGCGAGGACCTCGCCGAGTACCCGTGCAGCCAGCTCGGCTCGCCCGCGGCGAGCGAGGTGCGGGTCGAGGTCGAAGGGCTCGACAAGGGCCCGACGCCAGCCCATGGACCATGCAGCGACTGGCGTGACATCCAAGCGCACTGTACACCGTGTGTCATTTCACCCACCACTGTCGCAAGTCCCTGTGCAGACGGTGCAACCTGCCGCACGCTCGGCAACGAGGGCGGGTTCTGCGCGACGCCCTGCACCGCCGACGTGGACTGCGAGGCGGGCTTCCGCTGCCTCGATCCGGACGGCGGCCCCGAGCCGCGCTGCGTGCCACCGCCACCCGCGCGCGTCGCATTCTGCAACCTGACCGAGGTCGATCCGACCGATCCGAAGGGCCTCGTCTGGCCTGGCGCGGCGGTTGACGCGGAGGGGCAGGTCACGCTCGACGGGCGCCTCGGCGCGATGGCGGTCGTCTGCTTCGGCGGCCACGATGTCCGCGGCACCTTCACACCCGACGTGCTCGGCGTCCAGCGCGGGCTCGAGGCGACGGGCGACGGGGACGTGGTCGAGGCCGTCGTGACCCTCGACGTGGCACTCGACGCGCGCGCGGTCGTCTCCCTCGACCTGCCATCCCTCATCCGGTCGGGAGACTTCCTCGCGAGCGATCGCGCCAGCTTCGACGCCTTTCTGATGCTCGGCGGCGACGGCGGCGTGTCGTTCCGGACGGTCGTGTCGACGCGCGCCGGCCCGTGGGAGGTGGCGGTCCCGTCACGCCTCTCCGGGCCGCTCGCCGACGCGACCTGGACCGTACGCGGGGTGGTTGAGAGCCCGTCCCGCAACGGCGGAGCCGTCGTCCTCGAAGACAACCTCCGGGATCTCCGCTCGGCGTGGGACCGGGAGGCCGGTCCCGACGGCGCCTGGACGCTGACGCCAGCCACGCTCCCCGACCTCTTCGCGGCGACGCGGTGGGACGCGGCGCCTGGAGCGCTGGTCGCGGTCGGTGACGACGGGCTCATCCTGCGGCGTGAGGGACGCCTGTGGGGCCGCATGGGAGCCGGGACACAAGCGGATCTGCGGGCGGTCGCGAGTACCCTCGGCCCGCAGGGCGACGTGCGCGCCTTCGCAGGCGGGGCCGACGGGGTCATCACCCGCTGGGACGGGCTTCGCTGGCAGCTGGTCCCGACGGGCACCCGCGACCTGGTCCGCGGCCTCGCCTTCCTGCCGTCCGACGCGAGCGGGCGGGCGGTGGCGGTGGCGGGGCGGACGGTGCTCGGCTGGGACGGGCAAGCCTGGACGCCGCTGTGGCAGGGAACGGCCGAGCTGCGGGCGGTGGCGGCGGGCCTCGAGACAGTCTGGGTCGTCGGCGACGGCGGGCTCGCGGCGGTCGCCGAGCGGACGGACGACGGCGGCCTCGCGCCGTTCGCGGTCGTCAGGACGGGTGTCATGGCGATGTTGAACGGGGTCGTCGTTGGCGTCGACGGGGGGGTCGACGTCGTCGGCGCAAACGGGACATGGCTGGTCGGCGACGTGGGCGGGCTCCGCTCCCTCGTGACCCCCGCGACCGGGGCTGGTCTGCCCGATGACGCCTCGCGCCTTGGCCGCGAGCTCACGGTGGTGGCGGTGATCGACGAGACCATCCCGGCCTTCCCGGCCGATGCGGTGGCGGGCGGGATCGACGGCGCCCTCTGGCACCGCGTGGGAGACGTCGTGACGGCTGCCATCGCCGGGCGGCATGGTGCGGTCGCGCGCGGCACCGTCCGGGCGCTCGTCGCGACCCCCGACGGGACGGATGCGGGCACGGTGCTGGCGCTCGGGAGCCACGACCGGGTCCTCGGGCCGTTCGTCGGGATCCCGGACGACCTCTCGCCGCCACCGGGGGGTACGCTTGGACGGACCCTCGCCTGGACGGGCGCGGGGCTGCCGCCGCACTTCAACACCGTCGAGGTCCGCGGTGTCATCGGGCCGTGCGTCGTCTGCGGGATGCAGGTCCTCATCCCGTGGGTCCCGTGGCTCACGATCACCCGGGGCGACGTGACGCGCGCGGACTTCCACCCGACTGTCACGAGCTTCGGGCTCGGCTTCGGACGCCATGAGGCCCGCATCACGCGGATCCGGACCGATCCCGGCTACGACTTCGACGACAACGCCGCGCGCGGCCTGATCGGCGGCAGGCAGAGCGCCTGGGCGTGGCGCGAGACGACCTTCACCCTCTGAGAGCACCATGTTGACGCAACACCTGACTCGCAAGGAATGGCCCATGATCGTGACGCTCTTGCGCCATGGTGTCGCGGTCGACCGCGCCGACCCGCGATCCCCTCCCGACTTCGAACGTCCGCTGACGGTCGAGGGGCGCAACCGCGCCGAGTCCGCGCTCCGGGGCCTGAGAGCCCTCGGCGTGAAGCCCGACCGACTGCTCGCGAGCCCGTGGGTCCGTTGCCAGCAGACCGCGCGTCTCGCGATCCAGGCCCTCGGGCTGCCGCGGCGGGACCTCGTGACCTCGGAGCTCCTCGCCCCCGGGGTCGATCCGCGCGCCATCTGGGAACACCTCGCGACGCTCGGGGCCGGCTCGATCCTGCTCGTCGGGCACGGCGGGACCCTCGAGCCGATTGCGGGCGTAGCGCTCGGGCTGCCGACACACATCCCGAACGCGCCTGCGCCAACCGCCGATCTGGCCTATCGGACGCTCGCGCTGCGCAAGGCCGGGGCGCTGCAGCTCGAGGTGCGCTTCTCGGGACGGAGCCAGCCCCCTCCTGACCCGGAACCGCCAGTTCCACAGGAGCCAGAGCCGGAATCTGTGGCGCAGGCGATGCAAATCCCAGCCGATGTCGACACGGCCGCACCCGCAGACCACCGGGGCCCCGTCGACGAGGCCCGTCTCGCATGGAAACTGCCCGCGCGCATCCTGCGCCAGATCGGGCGTTGACTACCTCCCCATCGTCACCGACGCGAGACCACACGCCATGACCGACGAGCCCACCACGCCGCGCTTCCTAGCCGCTCTCGATCTCGGCTCGAACTCCTTTCACCTCGCGATCGCGCGGGTCGTCGGAGGTCGCCTGCAGATGATCGACCGCATCCACGACCGGGTGCAGCTCGCGGCAGGGCTCGACGCCGCGAAGCAACTCGACGCGGTCTCGCAGGAGCGCGCACTCGCCGCCCTCGAGCGCTTCGGCCAGCGCCTGCGCGACTTCCCGGGCGCCACCGTCCGGGCTGTTGGCACGGACACGCTGCGGGTGGCGCAAAACGCCGAGGCCTTCCGCGAGCGCGCGAGCCTCGTCCTCGGTCACCCGATCGAGGTGCTCGCGGGCGAGGAAGAGGCGCGCCTCATCTACTCGGGCGTGGTCCACGGGCTGCCCGAGGGGGACGGGGCGCGGCAGCTCGTCATCGACATCGGCGGCGGCTCGACCGAGTGCATCCTCGGGGCGGGCCTCAACCCCGACCACCTCGACAGCCTGCACGTGGGCTGCGTCAGCTTCTCGAAGCGCTTCTTCCCGGACCGCGCCGTGACGCGGGACCGCTTCAGGGCCGCGCAGATCGCGGCACAGCTGGCCTTCGAACGACTGCCAGCCCCGTTCTTCGCGGGCGACTGGCAGCGCGTCTTCGGGTCGTCGGGCACCTTCATCGCGCTCGAAGAGATCTGCCGCGCCAACGGCTGGAGCAACGACGGCCTGACGCGGGAGGCCCTGACGCGGCTCCGCGACCTGCTCATCGCGCAGGGCCACGCCGACCGCTTCCAGGTCCCCGGGCTCAAGCCGAACCGCACGAACGTCATCGCGGCCGGCCTCGCGATTGCGCGCGCGGCCTTCAAGGCGCTGCCCATCAGCCGCATCCAGACGACCACCTGGGCCCTGCGCGAAGGCGTTCTGTACGAGCTGCTGCGGCGCTTCTCGCCGGGCGACATCCTCGACACGACCATCGCCCGGGTCATCGAGCGCTTCCACATCGACGCGCGCCACGGCCGCCAGGTCGCGGCGACCGCGGTCACCCTCTTCGACCAGTCGGGCCTCGTGGCAGGCGCCCCGGAGGAGGTCCGACGGCTGCGGGCCTACCTCGACTACGCGGCGCGGCTGCACGAGATCGGCATGGCCATCGGCTTCCACGGCTACCACAAGCACGGGGCCTACATCCTCGCGAACACGCCGCTTCCGGGCTTCTCGCAGGATGATGCGCGGGTCCTCGCCGCCCTCGTCCTGTCGCACCGCCGCCGCTTCGCCCGCGAGGCCTTCGCGCAGCTGCCCCGTCATCTCCGCGAGCCGACGCTGCGCGCCGCCGTGCTGCTGCGCATCGCGACGCACCTTCACCGGATGCGGGGCGAAGTCCCGACCGAGGGCCTGCGGCTCACAGCGCGCGGGCGGGCCCTGACGCTGACGTTCCCGAGCGGGTTTCTCGCGACCCACCCGTTGACCGTCGCTGACTTCGAGGACGAGGCGCGTCGGCTCGCCCCCGAGGGCTTCACGCTGTCGATCCAGTGATACCTGCATGCCTTTCAATGCATGAAACATTTTCATCACAGAGGTCACACGCATGAATCGCCCCCCGCCTGGACGACCGATCCGCTGGTACGCTGTCGACGGCAACCGACAGCGCCTCGACGGTGGCGCGATGTTTGGCAACGCTCCCCGCGCCTTGTGGGCCCGCTGGGCGACCCCTGACGCCGACAACCGCATCGACCTCGCCTGCCGCGCGCTGCTCGTCGAGGAGGACTCGGGGCGGCGGGTGCTGTGCGAGGCGGGTATTGGGGCCTTCTTCGAGCCCGCCCTCGCAGCCCGCTTCGGCGTCGACGAGGCGCGCCACGTCCTCCTCGACAACCTCGCGGTCCTTGGCCTGACGCCGCGCGACATCGACGTCATCGTGCTGTCGCACCTGCACTTCGACCATGCGGGCGGGCTGCTCGAGGCGTGGCGCCCCGACGCTGCGCGCGCCCTCGCCTTCCCCGACGCCCCCGTCATCGTGAGCCGCGCCGCCTGGGAGCGCGCCTGTGCGCCGCACGCCCGCGATCGGGCGAGCTTCATCCCGGAGCTGCCGTCACTGCTCGAGGCCACAGGGGCGCTGACGATCGTCGAAGCCGACGCGAACGGGCATGTGGGGCTCCTCGGTGACCACTGGCGGGTCCATCTCTCGGAGGGCCACACACCCGGGCTCATGCTCGCCGAGGTGGCGCTGCCCGAGGGACCGCTGTGCTTCGCGGGCGACCTCATCCCGGGGGCCGCCTGGATGCACGCGGCCATCACGATGGGCTACGACCGCTTTCCGGAGCGGCTCATCGATGAAAAGACCGCGCTGCTCTCCGACCTCGAGCGCCGCGGCGGGCGGGTCTTCTTCACCCACGATCCGGTCCGCGCGGCTGGGCGGGTCGGGCGCGACGCGCGCGGCAACTTCGCGGTGGTCGACTGAAGACTGACAGGTTGTCAGCTTTCAGCCGAGGAGGCCGATGAACAGGAATTGCGCGAGGTAATAGAGCGGCAGGCCCACGTGGCGGTGCCATGCACGGCGCACGACGAAGCGCTGACGGGCGACGGTGAGGTCGGACGCGTAGAAGACGAGCGCCGCGGTCGGCGGGAGCCACGCCAGACCCGACGTCGTGGCGGCGGCCCCGAAAGCGGCGGCGACCATCAGCGAGATGACGGCGATGTAGGCGTCGACCGCGGCCTTGAGTGTCGGGCCGACGTGGCCCGCGAGGTAGCGCCGGAACGCGACGCCCACGAGACCGAGCGGGACCGCGGCGAGCCCAGCCGCCGCCCAGCTGAGGCCCGCGAGGGCGAAGGCCGCGATGTAGGCGAGGTGGGAGGCGAGAAAGCTCAGGACGCCGAGGCGGAAGACTCGACCAGGTGGCGGAGGGGTCGCGCCGTCACCTGGCCCGGCGGGGCGGCGCCCGGGGATGAGCAGCACGTCGCCGAGGGCCCCGAGTGCGAGGGCGACAAGGATGGCGACGTTGGCGGCGCTGTCGAACGCCGCTGGGTGGCCGAAGCCAGCGACCAGGAAGCCAGCCGACGCGACGGGCTTGAAGACGGGGTTCAGCCAGCCGAGCCGCGGCGCGGGCGCGATGGCCCCCGGGGCACGTGGCCGCTCGGCATGCTCGGCGACGAGGACGAGCGACAGCCCGACCGCGGTCATGGCGGCACCTGCGAGGACGGGAGCGGGGAGCGCGGCGAGGGCCTGCATGGGAGGCAGCATGCACGGGTTCGGGCCCGCGCGCCACGCCTCGGATCGCCCCTCGGGCGCCGCGCCGCTCAGCCGAGCGCGAGGCCGCAGACAGCCCCCCGCTCCGCCCGCGGATCGAGTTCGAGCGCCCGCATCCAGCGGTAGAGCGTCGAGCGGCTGACGCCGAGCTGCTCCGCCGCGCGGACGGACGTCCCCGCCCGTCTGAGCTCGCGACGCACCTCCTCGGCCTTGTCGACGCGACTCGGGACAGGCCTCGGTCCATCCGGGATCCGCGTCCGCTCGGCGACCCGCAAGGTCGGCCCGCCCCCGAAGAGCTGGTGCACATCGTCCCGCGCGAGGGCGCGCTCGACGCGGTTCAGCAGCTCGCGGACGTTTCCGGGCCACGACTCGCGCGCGAGCGCTTCGAGCTGCAGGGCGTCTGGCATCAGGTGCAGCGCCCCCCGGGCCGCGAGGCGGGACGCGACGAGCGCACCGATGTCGCGCGGGCGGGCCGCGAGCGGTGGCAGATCGACCCGGAGGACCCACAGGCGGTGAAGCAGGTCGTGGCGGAAGCGCCCGCGCTCGGCCTCGGCCTCGAGATCGCGCCACGAGGCTGCGACGACGCGGACGTCGACCTGCTCGGAGCGACCCGCGCCGACCCGCGCCACCTGTCCGACCTCGAGCGCGCGGAGGAGCTTCGCCTGACAGATGGGCGAGAGTTCCACGACCTC
>SYAK01000375.1 GCA_005788935.1 Pseudomonadota bacterium | reverse complement strand
GGCACCCCTGAGGAGGCCCTCAACGTCGCCTGGCAGGCGAGTCCCAGCCAATCCCTGGGATTGGTGGAGAACGGCGACGAGGACGAGTTGCTGACGGTGGTGAGGCGGCGCATCGACGAAGAGGTTCCAGAGGTCGACGTCACGACCGAGACCGCCTGCCACACCGAAGCTCACCACTCCCGCAGGGGCGGGAGCGTCATCAATCCGACCGTCAAGGCGGCCTCCTCCGAGCGGCGAGCGGGGATGCTGGCCCGGCTCCGCGCGTTTCGCGAAGCCTACGCCAAGGCCCTGAACAAGCTGAGAAAAGGCCTCTCGGCCATCTTCCCCGGAGGCACCTGGCAGCTCTGCCGCACGCTGAACCTCCCCGCCGGGCCGGCCCCGCTCCCGGCCTGGCAGCTGGCATGACCTGACGGCCGGATGCCACCGAACGTCCTAGACCCCGTGTGCTCCGGCCCCAAGCGGCCGGACCCCGCCACGGCCGTCCTTTGCCTCCACCCATCCAAGCCCGCACACACGGCCTCGACATCCGACCACCCCAACCTGCGGCATCCGAGGCCAGCCGCCGAGCGCCCCGCGCGACATCACAAACGCACTGGCACGTCAGACGTCACTCATGCCGCGCGCATTGCGCCACAAGATGACGCCTGTACATGTCAATGCGAGGATGGCTGCAGCGACGAGGGTCGCGAGAATCGGGCCAAGCTCCCCTCCCCCACCGGCGCTGTGCATCCGCCCGATGACAAACTCCTGGAGGACCGAGCCTGCCGAGCCAAGCCCGGAGATCACGGCCGCAGCGCGCGTGGCCCCGCCATGGCGCCCGAGGTCCTGTGCGCCAGCCCCGGTCAGTAGCGCGTCCGGCCCGTAGAGCGTCAGGCCAACAAGCCCGAGCCCGAGCGCAAAGGCGGGAACACTCGCGGCCCCCGCGGTCATCAGGAAGGCCGTCGCGGCCACACAGCCGACGATCATCCAGAAGGCGACGCGGGCCCGCTTGCCACCAAAGCAGCGATCGCTGAGCCAGCCGGTGACGATGACCCCGAGGAAGCCGCCGACGTCAAAGAGGGTCGCAAGATACCCTGCCTCGTCGCCACGCAGCCCGAAGTCGCGCTCGAGCACGAACGGGGCCCAGCTCCAGATGGCATAGCGGATGAACTTGAGGCCGAAGTAGGCACCGCCGATAAGGAGAACCGTGACCCAGACAGCACGCGGCCACCGGCCAGCGACCTCGGACGAGCCCACAGACGGCACGGGCTCGACCGGCGGGAAGCCGCGATCCTCGGGCCGGTCGGCCTGATTGAACGCGAAGAAGACCCAGACGGCGCATAGGACCATGGCGCCCGCGAGGAAAGCCCAGCGGTGGCCGTGGACGAGCATCGCGGCGGCCAACGCGTTGGCCGCGATGCCGCCGATTTGAAAGTTGGTGGACCAGAGGCCCATCGCCGTCCCGCGCTCAGCGCGCGCGTACCAGCTCGCCATGTTGCCGACGCAGCTCGACCAACCCATCGCCTGCGCGAGGCCGTTGACGACCATGAGCGCCATGAAGGCCTCGAACGTCTCGACCACGGCGAAGAGGACCGACACCGACACCGACACCGCCATCGCCGACAGGAGGACCTTGCGGGGTCCGAAGCGGGGGGCGATGGCTCCCGCGAGGAACTGTCCGATGGTGTAGGCGGTAAGGTAGGCAGCGTAGAGGGCGCCGAGCGCGAACGGACCGAGGTCGAATGCCTCGCCGAGGGCGCTCTTGGCGATCGAGAAGGGCTTGCGACAGAAGTAGAAACCCGCATAGCAGAGCCAGGTCGCGGCGAAGACACGCCAGCGCCATCGGGTGAACGCGGAGTCCGGCGGAGCGAAGGCGACCATGACCCTCGCTACGCCGCCACGCTGGTAAGGTCAATGTCGCACCAACCGATGTCTCCGGGCTGACACATGACCGAGACCGCACGCTGGCGAGGGCCCGCCGCCAGGGGGCCCAAACGGGTCCCTAAACGTCGCACCGAGCGACGTCTCCGGGCTGACACCGGACCGAGACCGCACGCTGACGATGTCACACCGCCGCAACGGAACGTGGCACGGCTGGCATGGCGTGAAACGGATTGTTTCAGCGTCCCCTCTCGGTGAAACAGAATGTTGCACCGGCAGGGGCGCGTCAGCGGAGGGAACGGGCCGCGGCGGCCTTGAGGATGGCCTCGGCGCGGGCGACGGAGCGAGCCGCCGCCTCGGGGTCCCCGAGCTTGTCGAAGAGGGTGGCGAGGCGGCGATGATGCTCGGGCTCGGCAGGCTCAAGGCGAACCGCCTGCTGCAGCTCGCGAATGGCGTTGCGCGTCTCGCCACCAAGCTCAAAGCGGCGGCTGCGCAGGGCGTGACGCCGCCCGCGGGCCCCGGGGTGACCGAGGACGAGCGGCTCGAGCAGCGCGAGCGTCTCGTCGAGCCGGTCGAGTCGACCCGCCTCGAGGGCCACATCAGCCGCGCGGAAGAGCGCACGCACCCGCCCCGCCTGCGCCCGCTCTGACAGGGCTTCGGCTGCGGTGGTGACAGCGACCGGGCCCGAGACCTGCTCGGGGAGCCCCGCTGCGGAGGCCGCCATGAAGCGGGACCATGCAGCAAGCGGATGGCCGCGCAAGGCCTCACGCCCCGCCTCGACGTAGAGCCCGAGACGCTCCCACTCCGCTGCGAGAGCCGGGTCACGCTCGGCCTGACGGGCGGCCTCGGCGAGGCAAAGGGAGCCCAGGTCGGCGAGGGTCTCGACCTGACTCGGCCCCCCCGGAACCGACAGCGCCCACGCCTCGACGAGCTCGAGGTGCCAGCCGAGCGTCGCAAGGGCCCAGCCGACCAGCTCTCGCGCCGCCGCCGGCTCTCCGCGGGCGTGCAGGAGGTCGGCCGCGTGGAGGACGCGCGCCGGATCGAAGCCGAGGAACCCGGTCGCGACGGCCGGACGAGCGGTCGCGGCGAGAGCGAGCGCGTAGGCCGCCTCCTGTCCCGCGTGGCCCTGCGTGAAAAGCTGCTCGAGAAGGGCTACGGCGCGAGCGTCATGCCCGTCGAGGACCGCAAACTTGAAGGCGCGTGACAAGGTTCCGATACCACGCGGGTTCAGGCCGAGTGCTGCGTCGGCGAGGCGACGCGCGGCGGCCCCGTCTCGACCCCGCTCGGCCATGGCACCCGCGGCCTCGAGTACGCTGAAGTCCGCCCCGTGGGAGCGGACGAGGTCACGCCAATCGGCACGGTCCTCCGCGACCGCTTCAGACGTGAGGCTATCTGGGCTCGCGGCGCTGACCGCGGCGGGCGGAGCGAGGGTGAGGCCGCCGACGAGGCCGAACACCCCGACGGCGAGGACGACCATCACCCGCAACCCATCGCGGGGGCGGGCTGAGACGAGGCCGTGGCGCCCGCGGATCGCGAGGCCGGCGAGCGCCATCGCTGGAACGCCGACACCCGGAATCCAAAGGGAAAAGTCGACGAAGTTCTGCACGAGCAACGCCCCAAGCGCCACCCAGCAGCCCCACAGGAGCGGATCGCCACCGCGGTTGCGGAAGGCCCGCGCAAAGCCCGCGAGAACGAGAAGGCCGATGACGATCGCGGCGGGAAGGCCGAGCTCGCCCGCGACCTCGAGGGCAGCATGGTGGGCGTGGGTGATGCGTCCGGTCGTCCAGTCCGCCACGAAGGCGGGCGTGGCGAGCGCCAGGTTGCCGGCCCCGGCGCCGATCCACGGGAAGGCCGCGACGACGTCGGTCGCGACGCCCCAGCAGCCGGTGATGATGCCGAAGCGGGCGCTCAGCGGGCGAGCCTCGGCGCCAGACTCCGGGAGCAGCGTCCCGAGCTCGATGGCCCAGCGGTCGGGCCCCGCGAGGACGAGGCCGATGAAGACGAGGGCCGCGAGGCCGACCGACAGCCGGCGGGCCCGCACGATGCGCTCCGGAGGGCTGTCGGCGTCGACCTCGTGCGCAGGAGCACGGCGGAGCAGGCGGGGCAGCCGGAGGCCAAGCCACGGCAGGACGACCAGGCCGAGCCCGCCGAGCAGCAGGAGCGCGTTGGCGCGCGACATCGACGCCAGCACGCCGAAGGCGGCGATCGCGGCCATGGCGGCGTGCCAACCCGCGCGCGGCTTGTCGCCGATGGCGGCCCCGAAAGCAGACAACGCCGCGAGGAGGCAGAGGGCGGCGAGGTGGTTCGGGTTGACGAAGGTCGCCGGGAAGGGGCCGCCCGCGTGGGGCCCGCCGTGGACATCGAAGAGGCCCTCCCAACCACGCGCGGCGTGCAGCGCCCCGACCCCGACGACGAGGGCGGCGGCGACCTCGACCGCGATGACGACGCGCACGCGGCCTGCCTCACCCGGGCGCCCGTGGAACGCGAGCAGGAAGACGACCAACGCGAGCGAGAGGCCCGCGAGGGCCCCCGCGACGCGCCCCGCGTCGAGGCCGAGGGAGAGCCAGTCTGGCGGCGCCTCCGCGAGCACCTCCGAGAGGCGCTCGGCCACGACGAGCCGCTCGGGCGAGAGCCAACCGACGACTGCGGCGGGCCACGGAACCCACTGCAGCACCGCGACACCCGCGGCGACGAGCAGCGCGAGCCCCCAGGGACCGAACTCCAGCGTGCGGCCGTCGGCAAGGAGACGCCGCGCCTTCAGGCCGAGTGCCAGGAGCCCGAGCCCGAGGGCCGCGAGACGCACCTCGGGGTGAACGCCGCCGAGCAGCAGCGGCAGTGTGACGATGAGGCCGAGCAGCATCCAATGCGGTACGCTCGAGCTATCATCGAAGGCACTGTCGGGGGCCTCTGGCTCCTCGCGTGGCGCCCGCCGCCGCCGTCCGCTGGTGCGGCGGTGCTCCGTCATGGGTCGGCCCGTTCCGGAGCCGGCGCGTCGGCGGCGGGGGCTGCCTCGGGACGAGCCCCGTAGGGCGTCGCGCTGTACGTCCCGTAACCGTAGCCGTAGCCGTAACCGTAACCGTCACCGTCACCGCCGCCGCGCCGCGGGGAGAGGTGGTTCAGCACGACGCCAAGGACGGGCGCCTGCACGCGGCGCAGCCCCCGGAGCGCGTGGCGCAGCGCGTGGCGGCTCGTCTGGCGGGCGCGGGCGACGACGAGCACGCCGTCGACGTGCTGCGAGATCACAAGCGCATCCGACACCGGCAAAAGCGGCGGGGAGTCAAAAATGACCGTATCATATCGCCGTTTCATCTCGGCGAGGAGTTCGAGAAAGCGCGGCGTATGCAGCAACTCTGCGGGGTTCGGCGGGATGGGACCGCAAGTCAGAATGTCGAGGTTCGGAATCTCCGAGTGCTTGACATGACGCTCGAGCGGCTCGAGCCCGACGAGCGCGGTCGAAAGCCCCGTATCGTCATCGACGCCAAAGGACAGCGCAAGCCGCGGGCGCCGCATGTCGGCCTCGACGAGCAGGACGCGGCTGCCCGAGGCCGCGACCGAGGTCGCGACGTGAGTGGCCATCATCGACTTGCCCTCGGACGGGTTGGCCGACGTCACGAGCAGCACGTCGAGTCGGCGCGTCGAGGCCATGAAGAGCAGGTTCGTGCGGAGCGCGCGGCTCGCCTCGGCGACGAGCGAGGTCGGGTTGTGGTGGATGAAGAGGTCGCGCTCACGCCGCTCTTTCGGAGTCAGCTCACGCCCGCTGCGCGCGAGCCCGATGATCGGGATGACGCCGAGGACCTTGTAGGCGAGCCGCTCCTCGATGTCGCGCCAGTCCTTGATCGTCGCGTCGGCGTAGTCGGCGAGCAGCGCCACCGCGAAGGCGAGCAGCAGGCCAATGATGACCGAGGTCGCGAGGATGATTCCGCGGCGGGGCGAGACGGGCGCTTTCGGCAACACGGCCTCCTCGAGGACGCGCACGTTGTTGCCCTCGAAGCGGCTCGCCTCGGACATCTCCCCGAGGCGCTTCGAGAAGACCTGCTCGGTCTCCTTCAGGGCCTCACGCTTTTCCTGCAGGCGGGCGTAGGCGAGGGCGATGTCCGCGATCACCTGCTGTTCCTGGCGGGCCGCCGCGAGCGTCTGCTCGAGCCCCGCCTCGACCGCCGCGACCTCGTCGAGCTGCCGCCTGACGCTCTCGGCCACGTTGCGGATCTCGCGACGCGCCTTCTCGGTCAGCGCCGCCGCCTGCTGCTCCTTCGCGAGCACGTCGGGGTGCTTCTCGAGGTAACGCGCGCGCAGCTGCGCGAGCTCGGCCTCGACCCCCACGAGCTCCTGCTTCAGCATGCGGATGACCGCGTTCTCGAGCAGCAGCGTGTTCTGCACCTCGAAGGGGTCGCCCCCCTTCGCGTAGCGCGAGAGCTGCTTCCACTGTGAGGCGTTTGCGTTGCGCTTGATGCGAACTTCGGTAAGCTCCTCGTTCAGCCGCTTCATGCGCCCGTCGATCGCGGCCTTCGTCGACTCGACGCTGCCGACGTTGTGCTCCCGCTCAAACGCCTGCAGCGCCGCCTCGGCCGCCTTGACGGCGTCGCTCTTCTCGTCGGTCGCGCGCTGAAGGTCCGTGGTCGCGTCCTTCACGATATGCTGCTTGTATCGAACGTTGGTATCCCGATACGCAAAGGCGACCGCGTTGACGAGCCGCTGCGCGAAGGCTGGGTCGCTGTCGTCAAAGTCGATCTGGACGAGCATCGAGTTCGGCACCGGACGGACGCTGATGCGGTTGGCGAGATAGGAGGGTTGATGAATGGCGGCCATCCGCTCGGCGGTCGCGGCCTCGTCGAGCCCCTGCAGGCGGTCGAGACCGAAGAGGTGAGGGTCGTTCCAGAGCCCTTCGCGGTCGAGCACCGCCTCGGCGACATCCGTGCTCTGGATGATGCGGTACTGCGTCTCGAAGAACGCGAGCTGCCCGCGGTAGTCGCGCGGCGCGCCAAGCTCGACGACGTCGCGGACGTTCTGGAAGATGCGCGGAGGCTCGCTGTAGATGACCACCTTGGCGGTGGCTCGGTAGACGGGCACCTGTTGCTTGAGCCAGATCCAGCCAGCCCCGACGACGCCCGCGAGCACGACGAGCACGACGAGCTTGCGCCGCATCAGCACCCGCAGATAACCGCCGAGGAGTGCGAGCAGACCCTCGCCGTCCGCGTCGCGCGCGTCGCCCGCGTCGCCCGCCGCCAGCTCACCCGTGGGTCGCAACGTGGCGAGCCCCGAGGTCTCGGACTCGGGCGGTGAGGCCTCCCCGGGATGTCGTGTGCTCACGACTCCCCCCTCGCGCACGCGCGCAGGATCGCGTCATAGGCGGCCACCGCGCCAGCCCGGGTTCGCCGCTCGCGGAGCCACGCCTGCCCACGGGCACCCACGGCCCGACCCCGGTCGGGCGCCGACCGCTGTGCCTCGATCCAGCCGACCAGCCCATCGACGTCGCCATGCCGCAGGCTGACGCCAGCCCCTGACTCGGCCGCGGCGAGGTCGGCCTCCGTAGCAGCTGGTCCGACATACGCAAATGGGCGTCCGACGGCGAGAATGCCGTAGAGCTTGGACGGCTCGAGGAGACCCGCCATCGCGTCGCGCATCGTGACGAGGTGGAGATCGGCCGACGCGAGGCTCTCGGCCAGGCCCTCCCGTGGCGCAAGCGGCGCAAACGACACGTTCGTGAGCCCGCGCGCCGCGACCTCTCGCTCGACCTCGGGGCGAGCCGCACCATCTCCGACGAAGGCGAAGTGGACGGGCTGATCCGCGAGCCGGGTCGCAGCCGCGAGGATGGTGTCGAACTGATGACCGACCCCGAGGTTGCCCGAGTACATGACCCGGTACGGCGCCGCGTGAGCTTCTGCCAGAGGCGGCCCGGCCCGTGTGAAGGCGTCGAGCTCGCCGAGCGCCCAGTTCGGGATGACGTGAACGCGACCGGGCGACACGCCGTAACCGAGGACCGCCTCGCGCATCGCGTCCGACAGCGTCACGACGGCCGCGCTCTGGCGCAACGAGGCCGCGGTCGCGAGCCGGAGGGCCCGCCCTGGCAAGCGGTCGGGGCTGCCAAGGCCCGCCGCGAAGGCGACGTCGGGGTAGAGGTCCTGGACGACGCTGACGACGGGCACCCCGCGCAACGCGACCGCGAGCTGGGCCGCCGCCGCGATGAAGGGGGGCGTCTTCAGCGCGAGCACGACGTCGGGTCGCGGCCGCAGGGACGCGAGGCAGGCCGCCGCCGATGCATGAAACGACGCATAGTCGGCGATACGATGCCACATGCGCCGCTTGCCGAGTTGAGACCCCCGCAACCGCGTCACGGCGACGCCACGGCGAACCTCCGCGAGCGGCGTGCCCGCCTCCACCCGCGCGAGGACGCGGACATCATGCCCTTCGGCCGCGAGCGACTCGCAGAGCTCGGTGAGGAGCTGCGCGGTCGCCGCGGAGTCGGGCCAGTAGACGTGATTGAGGGCGACGATGTGCATGATCAGACCGAGGGCACGCGGCTGCGCTTATGCCTGCCCGTCAGGGTGCGGGCAAGGTGAAGCGCCGCGGTCGCGACCGGGTGAGCGCGATCGGCGAGCGGCAGGACCGGGTCCTGGAGCGGCACCCAGCCAAGCCGCGTCAGCGCGGCCCCGAGTTGCGGAGCGAGCTGCTCGAGCTGCGCAAGCGGCGGGTCGTCGGCCTCGTTCGCAGACTCCGCCAGGTGAATCCCGAGCCACCCGCGTGGCGCTTGCGGAGACGGCAACGGGACGCGAGCCCGCACGAGCGCCGGGAAGGACTCGCCCGGCGTCGGCTCGCGCACGGCCGTGAAGAGCGGGCGGGCGCCGTCGTGGACCTCGAGGGCCATCACGCCCGGAGAAGCGACGAGTTCGGCGAGCACCGCCGCGAGCGACGCGGCTGTCGCGACCGCGTCGAGCCGCGGCTCGAGCGCTGCACGACCGGCGCGGCTGAGCAGGCCGACGCCCACCGCAGACTCGGCGCGGGTGGTGGCCGGACCAGCGCGGCGGCTGACTGACAAGATGAACGCGACGAGGGCGAGACCTGCGACGAGCACGGAGACCACTCCGAGCCCGGTCGGGACGAGGCGAACGAAGATCGCGGTCGCGCCAAGCACGAGCGCGACGCCATACAGCATCAGCACCGCGCCGCGGTGGGTGAGGCCAGCTCGCAGCAGCTTGTGGTGCAGGTGGTCCTGATCGGCCGAGAAGATCGGCCGGTGCGCGCGCAACCGGCGGCCGATCGCCATCGCCGTGTCGAGCAGCGGGATCGCGAGGACGAGCAGCGGGATCGCGATCGCGACCGTGGTCGAGGCCTTGGTCGAGGTCGAGATCGAGAGCGCCGCGAGGATGAAGCCGAGGAAGAGCGAGCCCGTGTCACCCATGAAGATGCGGGCCGGGTTGAAGTTGAAGAGCAGGAAGCCCGCGAGCGAGCCTGCGAGTGCTGCCGAGAGCAGGACCGCGAGCGGGTGCTGGTTCAGGACCGACAGGGTCAGCAGCGTCGCGACGGCGATGAAGCTGATCCCGCCCGCGAGACCGTCGAGGCCGTCGATGAGGTTGACGGCGTTCATCGCGCCGACGAACCACAGGACGCTGACCGGATAGGCGAGGAGGCCGAGGTCGATCGGCGGCCCGAGCGGGTTCGTGACCGCATCGACGCGATAGCCGAGGGCCACCATCGCGACGGCAACCGCGACCTGGACCACGAGTTTCTGTTGCGCGTTGGCACCACGGAGATCGTCGTAGAGGCCGATCGCGGCGATCGCGAGCCCACCCGCGAAGAGCCCGATGAGCTGGGACCCGAGGTCGGTCAGGAGCTGCGACGCCCCGGCGTCGACGAACAGGAGCCCGGTGACGGGCGCGTAGAAGGCGAGCACGATCGCGATCCCGCCGAGACGCGGCGTCGGCTGGACGTGCACCTTGCGCGCATCGGGCGCGTCGAAGAGCCGCCACGCGCGCGCCACGCGCAGGACGAGCGGCGTCAGCGCGGTGGCGATCGCGAGGCTCAGTCCGAACGTGAGGAGGGCACTCGTCATGAGGTGCGGCTCGGCGTGGTGCGTGGGGGCAGATGCATCGGGTGACGGTTCCGGTCGAGACGGCATCATGCCCCGTCTCGACGTCCAACGCCAAATCCCGCCAGTCGATGGCAGTCGATGCCGGTCAATGGGCGGGCGTGGAGGCGGGCGTGGCTCGCGATCGCCCGGTCATCCGCGCACCCTGGCGCCAGGAAGCCGAGGTCGTGTCGGGCAACATGCGCGTTCCCTCGGCCGCCGCGCCGAGCTGCGCGACAGAGGCGACATGTCTGACATTCCGTCAGATCATGGTCGCCTCGGCACGCACAGCGCCCGAGGCGCTTGCCGCGAAGTGGAGGTCTGCTAGAAGGCGGTCCCCTGCCCGGCCCCACCGAGCGGACCGACACGCAGACGGATCAGCGGACACGAGGAGCCCCGAGCCATGGCCGAGACCATCGACGACATCACCTGCACCTGGGAAGACAACGGCACGCTGACCATCGAGGAGCTCGACAAGGTCATCCTGTCGCGCGGGAGCTGGACGACGATCCTGTTCAAGTTCCGCGAGCTGAAGCGGGACGGGAGCTGGAGCGCGCCGAAGTTCTCGATCCGCCGCTACCAGAAGCGCTCGGGGGTGTTCCGCCAGCAGTCGAAGTTCAACATTTCCTCGGTAGCCCAAGCCCGCTCCCTCATCGATGGCCTCGCGACCTGGGTCGCCGACGCTGGTGAGGGCGACGGCGAGGACGACGAGGGCTGAGGCCCGCGCGCTCAGCCGCCATCATCGAGGACGGGCCGCCCGAAATCGGGTGGCGGCCGATCCGCGAGCGGCGACGCGAGACGCTCCCACGTCGCGAAGGCCTTCGCGGCGGCGTCTCCGTCCCCGAGTCGCGCGAGCGCGACACCGAGGTTGTGCCAGGTCTCGGGGTCGAACGGGCGACTCGCGAGGGCGCGGTGGTAGGACGCCGCGGCCTCGCGCGGAGCGTCGGCGTCGAGGAAGGCGTTGCCGAGCAGCCAATGGAGCTCCGCGTGGTCTGGCGCGAGCCTGAGCCCACGATGGCACGCGCGTGCGGCCCCAGCCGAATCACCAAGCGCGAGGCGGACATCGGCGAGCGCCTCCCAGACCCCCGGCAGCTTGCGGACCGCTGCGGGCGCCGCAGGCGGGTCCCGCAGGAAGGCGACGAGGACAGCCTCCGCCTCGCGCGGGGCGTCGCGCTCCCGCAAGAGCTCGGCGAGGAGGCTTGCGGCCTCGAGGTCGCGCGGGTTGTCTGCGAGGGTCGCGCGGAGGGCATGAACAGCGCGGTCGACGTCCCCCGACTCGAGGGCTCTGAGCGCATCATCGAAGGCCGCGTCGGCTGATTTCATCGCGAGGGGTCCCACATGAGGCGAAGGGAGCGGGCAGACACCGACGACATCGACACCATCGCGGCGATCGCGACCGCCGCGGGGGGCGGTGTGGGGATCATACGGGTTTCCGGGCCCGAGGCCATTTCTCTGCTCAAATCGTGCTTCCACCCGGCTCACGGGGGCCGCGACACCGTGCCTGGGGCGCTGATGCGGCTCGGCCGCTTCGTGGCAGCGAGCGACAGCCCGCGGCCCGAGGCCGTCCTCGACGAAGGGCTCGCGGTGGCCTTCCACGCGCCGCGTTCGCTGACCGGCGAAGACGTCGTCGAGTTCCACCTGCATGGGGGCGCGCTCCACCTCGCGACGTGCCTCGAGGCGCTGCTCGACGCGGGTCGCACGCTCGCCCCTGGGCGTGTCCGCCTCGCCCGCCCCGGCGAGTTCCTCGAGCGCGCCTTCCTGGCTGGCAAGCTTGATCTGACACGGGCCGAGGCGATCGCCGATCTCATCACGGCGCGCTCGACGCGTGCCCTGTCCATGGCGCGCCACCACCTCGCGGGAGCGCTTCAGGGGGCGATTTCGGAGCTGCGCGAGGCCCTGCTGATGGCGGTGGCCGAGCTCGAGGCCCACATCGACTTTGTCGACGAGGGGCTGCCGCATCTCGATCGCGCCCGGTTCGACGGCATCCTGAGCGAGACCGTGGCCGCCGTGTCGCGTCTGCTCGCGACGACGCGCCTCGGTACCGCCCTGCGGGAGGGAGCCAAGGTGGCCCTCGTCGGCGCGCCGAACGCTGGAAAATCCAGCCTCTTCAACGCGCTCGTCGGCGCTGAGCGGGCTATCGTCTCACCCGTCCCCGGGACAACACGCGATACCTTGCGTGAACACGCAACGATCGGAGGCATACCGGTCCTGCTGTGCGATACGGCGGGGCTGCGGGCGACCGACGATCCCGTCGAGGCGATCGGGGTCGCGCGGGCCGAGGCGACGCTCGCGGAGGCGGACGTGATCCTGCACGTCGTGGGCTTCGACGTGAAGACTGGCGCATGGCCTGCACCCGAGCTGAGGGGACCCGAGGGCGTCCCGATCGTCCTGGCGCTGACGAAGGCCGACCTGACGTACGACGACGCCCCGGGACTAGCGACCGGCGTGCGGGTGAGTGCGAGGACGAGCGTAGGGCTCGACGCCGTGGCGGACGCGCTCGCGGCAGCGCTCGGGTCGGCGGCGGACGAGGGCCTCCTCATCGGGCGGGCCCGTCACCGCGAGGCGCTCGTCACGGCCGCGGATGCGGTCGGCGAGGCACGCGCGCTTCTCGCGGACCCAGCCACGGCAACACTCCTCGAGCTGCCAGCCTTCGAGCTGCATGAAGCCATCGCAGCGCTCGGGTCGATCCTTGGCGCGACGACGATCGAGGACGTCCTCGATCGGGTCTTCTCGACCTTCTGCATCGGCAAGTGAGGCGCGCGTTTCACGTGAAATGGCGCGCCTGCGCAGGCGTCACAGCTTGACGGTGCAGAACTGCTCGTAGTCGATGAGCTCGGTGATCGACGGGTGCTCGCTGCAGACGAGGCAGTGCGGATCACGCCGGATTTTCAGCTCGCGCACGTTCTGGTGCAGCACATCGACGCTCAGGATGCGGCCGTTGAGCGCCACCCCGAAGCCGAGCAGGACCTTCAGCGTCTCGACCGCCTGCAGCGAGCCGATGACGCCGCAGATGGCGCCAAGCACCCCCGCCTCGGCGCAGGACGGCGCGAGCTCGGGCGGCGGCGGCTCGGGGTAGAGGCAGCGGTAGCACGGGCCGCCGGCGTAGTTGAAGACCGCGACCTGGCCGTCAAAGTGGTAGATCGACCCGTGGACGTTCGGGATCCCGTTGAAGACGCACGCATCATTGATCAGATAACGCGTCGGGAAGTTGTCGGTGCCGTCGACCACGACGTCGTAGCCCTTGAAGATCTCCATCACGTTCGAGCTGTCGAGGCGCGTGTCGTAGGTCTTCACCTGCACGTCCGAGTTCAGCCGCTTCAGCGTGTCCGCCGCCGACTGCACCTTCGGCGTCCCAACGGTCTGCTCGTTGTGCAGGATCTGGCGCTGCAGGTTCGAGCGGTCCGCCTTGTCGTTGTCGACGATGCCGATCGTGCCGACACCCGCCGCCGCCAGATACAG
Organism: Pseudomonadota bacterium; assembly: GCA_005788935.1. The sequence goes on along the minus strand of SYAK01000375.1, from coordinate 3,673 downwards.
CGCGGTCGGCGACCCGAGCCCACCCGCGCCGATCATCAGGACCTTCGCGTTGAGCAGCTTCGTCTGTCCAGCCTCGCCAAGCTGCGGCAGGATCATCTGCCGGGCATAGCGGGACTTCTGCTCGCGCGTCAGGCGGCGCGGGTGGTCAAGGCCAAGCCCGGCCTTCGTCCAGCCGCCGACCCCGCCCGCGAGGCTCTCGACCGCGGTGTAGCCAAGCCCTGCGAGCGCGCTGACCGCGAGCGCGCTGCGCGTTCCGCCCGCACAGGTCACAACGATCGGGGCTGTGCGATCTGGCACGAGCCCTTCGATGCGCAGCTCGAGAAAGCCGCGCGGCACAGCCGTCGAGCCGGGGATGATGCCGTTGTCGAGCTCCTCGGGCTCGCGAATGTCGATGACGAGCGGGGCCTTCGGGGCCTTCATGCGCGCGGCGAGCTCGACCGCGCTGACTTCGCGGATCGCGGCCTTGATGGTGCTCAGATAATCGGAAAAGGACGGCGCCATTGTTGACTCCTTTGGTCAAGAATGGGGCGACCATAGCCATCGACAGGCCCCGAGGCAACCCGGAAAGGCGATCGGGCTGCACGCGCTCTCACATCGCGACGAGCAGCCCCGCGATCGTCGCGAGGCTCACGACGATGACCACGAGATAGAGGCGCTCGCGCGGGGTGCGGCCCGCGCCGCCATGGACCGCAGGGGTCGGCTCGGTCGGGACTGGCGCGACGGGCGTCACCCGCGGCGGCGTCCGCGGCGGGACTGGCGTCATGAGCCGCTGCGGCACCGCCTGGAACTCGCCTGCCGCGTCGACTGGGCGCGAGGACGGCTTGCGCCGCGTAACTGGCGGGGCGTCGGGAGCCACGACCGCGTGGACCTCGAGGGCTGGCGTGCGGGGGCGCGGGTTGAGCCCGGACGGCGGACCCAAGGCGTCTGGCGGGCGCGATGGCGCCATCACGGCGGCCTCGAGCGACGGCGTGCGGCGTCGGAGGACGCGCGGAGCGGCGGTCTCGCTCGGGAGGTCCTCGGCGTCTCCAAGCTCGTCGAGCAGCGCCGCGAGCACCTCGACCACCGCCTCGAAGCTCTGCGGGCGCGCCTCGGGAGCCTTCGCGAGGCAGGCGTCGACGAGGCCCGCGAGCGGCTCGGGGACCGAGCGCGTCGCAACCGACCCGAGCGGGGCGGGGGCCTCGGCGACATGCGCCTCGAGGATCGCGAGCGGGCTCTGGGCGTGATCGAACGGACCATGCCCGACAAGCAAGACGTACAATACACATCCAAAGCTGTAGATGTCGGCGGCGGGCGTCAGCGGGCCCGCGAGGATCACCTCGGGCGCGGCGTAGCGCGGCGTGCCGAGGAAGATGCCGCCGCTCGTCAATGTCACCGCGCGCGAAGCGGCGTTGCCGAGCGTGCGCGCGATGCCGAAGTCGAGGATGCGCGTGAAGTCGGGCCAACCGAGGGCCTCGGAGACCATCAGGTTCTCGGGCTTGACGTCGCGGTGGACGACCCCGACCGCGTGCGCCGCCCCGAGCCCGCGGGCCGCGTGCAACATGATGCGAAGGAGGCGCTGGAGGGGCAGGACTGGCGTATCGACGAGCAGCTGGGCGAGGCTCCGTCCGCGAATGAGCTCCATGGCGTAGTAGACGGTCCCTTGTGGGAGCCGGCCGTAGTCGAAGATGCGGATGACGTTCGGGTGATCGATCTGCGCGGTGAGGTTCATCTCGCGCTCGAAGCGCGCGTAGTCCTTCGCGTTTCGGCCGCCATGCAAGACCTTCAACGCGAAGACGCGGGTCGTCCCGGGCTGGGTCGCCGCGAAGACCGTCCCCATGCCGCCGCGCCCGAGGCGCTCGCGGAGCTCGAAGCGGGGTGCGAAGGCCGTCGCGAGCGCCGCGAGCCCGTCGGAGCCGTCGTCGAGCCCCGAGTCGGCCCGCATCAGGTCGAGGGGCCGCTCGAGCTCGGGCTGTGGCAGCTGCACGGACGGGAGCGACGGGAGCGTCTGCGGGAGGTCGGGCTCCAGCGGTACAGCCGCTGGGACGAGCTGGGTCGCGTCGACGTCGCCCGGCGCAAGACCTCCGCTTCGGCGGCCCAGCGGGAGCTGCACGGTCGGCGCGGGCGCGGCTGGTCGGTCGGAAGGAGGAGGCATGCGCAGGCCCTCGGTCGAGGGACGCGGAACCCCGACCAGAGCATGACCCTAACGCGGGTGGGCCCGATGTGCAACGAGCCCACCGACACGCTCCGCGCAAGTCGGAGGTCGGAGGGCTCGAACGCATGGGAACCATGGGCCCACAAGGACACCTGACAGGACGTCAGGTATCCCGCGGGAGCCGCCTGATCACTTCTCGAAGCGCTTGCGCTCGTTGTGGTCGAGGTACTTCTTGCGCAGGCGAATGCTGCCAGGCGTGATCTCGCAGAGCTCGTCGGGGCCGATGAACTCGAGCGCCTCCTCGAGCGAGAAGGTCCGCGGCGGCGTCAGGTGGATGTTCTCGTCGGCGCCCGAGGAGCGCATGTTGGTCAGCTTCTTGGTCTTCGACGGGTTGACGACGAGGTCGTTCTCCCGCGTGTGAAGGCCGATGATCTGGCCGTGGTAGATCTTCTCGCCCGGCCCGACGTAGAGCTGACCGCGCTCCTGCAGCGTGTTGAGCGAGTAGGTCACGGTCTCACCGTCGTCCTGCACGATGAGGACACCGTTCTTGCGGAGGCGTCCCTTGCTGCGAAGCGGGGCGTAGTGGCTGAACATGTGCATGATCGTGCCAGTGCCGCGCGTGTCGGTCAGGAACTCCGAGCGGTAGCCGATGAGGCCCTGGCTCGGGCAGTACCAGCGCATGCGGACGTGGCCGTCGTCGGTGTTCATCAGGTCCTGAAGGTCGCCGCCGCGCTGGTTCATCTTGTCGATGACCGTGCCCGAGTAGGCGCTGTCGCAGTCGATCGCGACCTCCTCGACGGGCTCCTCGACCTGTCCGTCGGCGCTCGTGACGAGGATGACCTGCGGCTGCGAGACCGACAGCTCGAAGCCCTCGCGGCGCATCGACTCGATGAGCACCGAGATGTGCAGCGTGCCACGCCCCGAGACGATGAACTGTTCGATGGTGGCGCCACCTTCGATGCGGAGGCCGACGTTGCTCAGCAGCTCGCGGTCGAGGCGGTCCTTGATCTGACGCGACGTGACGAACTTGCCCTCCTTGCCCGCGAAGGGCGAGTTGTTCGGCATGAAGGTCATCGACAGCGTGGGCGGGTCGATCGGGATGGCCGCCATCGGCTCGGGGTTCGAGGCGACGCAGATGGTGTCGCCGACGGTCGCGGAGCCCGCGCCCGCGAGCGCCACGATGTCACCCGCGCCGACCTCTTCGCACTCGATGCGCTCAAGACCCTTGAAGGTCATGAGCTGCGAGACGCGGAACTGCTCGCGGGAGCCGTCGGGGCGACAGACGACGCCCTGCATGCCGCGCTTGATGACGCCGCGGTGGACGCGACCGATGGCGATGCGGCCGAGGAAGGGCGAAAAGGCCAGCGTCGCGACCTGGATCTGCAGGTTGCCGGCCGGGTCATCCTTCGGGGCGGGCACGTGGTCGACGATGAACTGGAAGAGCGGTGTCAGGTCCTTCTGCTCGTCCTTCAGGTCGTTGATGGCAAAGCCCAGGCGGGCGGCGGCGTAGATGACCGGGAAGTCGAGCTGCTCGTCATTGGC
>SYAK01000374.1 GCA_005788935.1 Pseudomonadota bacterium | reverse complement strand
GTCACCTGCCCGTCGCCGACGACGACGACGTGAGGCCCCTTGCGGACCGCGAGAATGGTCGTGCCGTGCAGAGCGGGGGAATCCGACATGAGTTCAGGCCTTTCCGGGTGATTTCCGGGATGTGATGGGCGCCTTGCGTTGCTGGCGGGGGTGGGCTGCGTCGTGGACCGCGGCGAGGCGGTCAACGGACAGGTGGGTGTAGACCTGGGTCGCCGAGATGCTGGCGTGACCGAGCAGCTCTTGAACATCGCGCAGCTCGAGACCGCCTTCGAGCAGGTGCGTCGCGAAGCTGTGGCGGAGCGTGTGCGGGTGGACGTGCCGTCCGAGGCCGCCTCGCGCGGCGGCGGCCGCCACGATGCGGCGCGCGACCCGGGGATCGAGTGGCCCTCCGCGGGCGCCAAGGAAGACGAAAGGCGCGTCGTGGCGGGCGACAGAGGCGCGGACCGCGAGCCACGCGTCGAGCGCTGCGGTACAGCGGGGGTGGACGGGCACGAGGCGGGTCTTGTGGCCCTTGCCGAGCACGCGCACGTGGTCGCGCGCGACGTCGGGCAAAGTCAGCGCGCAGGCTTCGCCGATGCGGAGGCCTGCGGCGTAGAGCAGCTCGGCGAGCGCCTCGTCGCGGAGGGCAAGCGGGGAGTCCCTGCGGCTCGCGCCCGCGATGACCCCGATGGCGTCGGGGGGCTCGAGGACCTCGGGCAGCGGGCGGGCCTGGCGTGGGTTCGGGATGCCGTCCATGGGAGAGCGGGCGAGGGTCCCCGCGCGCACGAGGTAGCGGTAGAAGGCCCGCAGCGATGCGAGCTTGCGGGCCATGGTGCGGGGGCCATTGCGGTCCGCAAGGGACGCGAGGTACGCACGCACTGTCGCGCGGTCAAGTGATGCGAGGTCCGTTTGCGAGGGCACGCCCGTGAGCAGAAAGGTCACGACGTCGCGGAGGTCGGCACCCGCCGCGCGGACCGAGTGCGGCGACGCGCGAGTGACGCGCGCGAGGTGTTCGAGGTACGCTTCGGCGAGCGGCGGGAGCGGGGCCGGCATGGTCCGAGCATAGTCGCGGTCGCGGCCTAGCGCGAGGGCGATGAGGGCGCTGAGGGCGACAACGATGAGGGCGTCGATGTCGGTGATGACGGGAGGTCGAACGATGGGCTTCATGGACGATTTCGCGAGGCGGGCGCGCGACGAGCTCGAGGCGCTTCGGCGGACGCTCGCGGAGGCCGGTCTGCCGTTCGGAGCGTCCAGCGCGGACAGGCGAGAGTTCGTGCCAGGAGGCGGGGCGGACGAGGAGACTGTGACAGCGGGCCCTGGGGCGAGCGTGGTCGTGGCCCCCGAGCCCGAAGGGGCTCGGCGGAAGGGGACGCCCACGGCGTGGCCGCACGAGATGCGAGAGGCATGGGCGACGCTCGAGCTTCCCCTCGGGAGCGGTCTCGACGCGGTCGCGGGGGCTCACGCTCGCCTCATCGAACGGTTCGCCCCGGAGCGCGTCGACGATCTGCCCGATGGCCCAGCCCGGGCGGACGCGATTCGGGCTCGGCTCGACGCGGCGGAGCAGCGCCTCGTCAGATGGTTCGGGCCACAGGCGTGAGCTGGCGCGTGGAGTCGTGCGGGAGCTGGCGCGCGAAGTTGAGCGCGGTGAATGCGGACGGGGCTGAACAGGTTGTGGCATGCTGGTGCCGGACGCGGGCAGAAACGCACGGCGGGAGCTTGAATGAAGGTATCGGAAGACATGCGGAGCGCGCTCGGAAAGCTGGCGCTGGCGCTGCTGATGGTCGGCGCCCTGGCGAGCGACGGTCGGTCGGAGACGGCGGGACCACGACGATCGGCCGCGGCGCAACGAGCGTCACTGCTGATGGTCCTCGGCGCGAGGGAGCCGCTGCTGGTGCGCCTGGCGCTCGATCGCATCGGGCCGGATGTACCGAGGCTGCTCATCGACATCGCGAGCCACCCGGCCGAGCGGTCGACGGTTCGGGCGCGGGCGTTGAAGGCGCTGGCGCTGTACCCGGGGCCAAACGTTCGTGACTTTCTCGGGAGCCTGCTGCACGAGCCGACGCTGAGTGGCAACGTGGCCGGAAATTCGCTTCGGTCCGAGGCGGTGCGCTCGCTCGGGCGGGGCTTCGGCGAGAGCGCCATCGACGCGATCGCGGCCCTGCGCGGAGACACGGCGCCCGGGGTGCGCGAGGCGGTGGCGCTCGCGCTCGGGGATACAGGCAGCGAGCGCGCTAAACGCATCCTTGAGGCGTGGATATCGCTTGAACCGACGATCGTGGTGCGCGAGGCGATCGACAAGGGCCTGCTTCGTCTGCGAGGCTTCTAGGCGAATGGCGACGGGCGTGGCACATGTCTCGCACCCGAGCGGGACGGCAGGGAAAGCAGGGCAGCGATGATGGAGCGACTGAGCGGGACGTTGACGGCGGTCTACACGCCATTTGGCGCGGGCGGGGACATCGATGAGGCGGCCTTTCGTGCGCAGTGCGCGCGCCTCGTGGCGGCTGGGTCGGGGCTGGTGCCTTGCGGGACGACGGGGGAGACGCCGACGCTGACGTTCGAGGAGTGGGAACGCCTCGTCCGTATCGCGATCGAGGTCGCCGCAGGCGCGGTCCCGGTCATCCCGGGGACGGGCTCGAACGACACGGCGGACACGGTGAGGACGACGCGACGAGCGGCGGCCCTCGGTGCAGATGCGGCGCTCGTCGTGGCACCACCGTACAACAAGCCGCCTCAGCGGTCGCTCCTCGCGCACTTCCGCGCGGTCGCCGACGGGGGGGGGCTTCCGGTCCTGATTTACAATGTCCCGGGGCGATGTGCGGTCAACCTCGCGCCCGAGACGACCCTCGCGCTCGCGGCGGACCCTCGCTTTATCGGTGTGAAGGAGGCCGCTGGCTCGCTGCCCCAGTTCGAGGCGCTCGTGGCGGGTGCGCCAGCGCACTTCGCGGTGCTCTCGGGGGACGACGCGTGGACCCTGCCGCTGCTGGCGCTGGGGGGACACGGGGTTGTGTCGGTGGCGGCCAACGTGGCACCGCGCCATGTCACGGCGCTGGTGCGGGCGGGGCTCGGCGGCGCGTTCGTGGCGGCGCGTGCACTGCACTTCGAGCTTCGACCTCTCATCGAGGCGCTGTTCGCAGTGAGCAATCCAATCCCCGTCAAGCATGTCGCGGGGCTGCTCGGGCATGCACGACCCGATGTGCGGCTCCCGTTGACTGCGGACGCGGTCGAGCCGGAGCTCAGCGCCCGACTCGCGGTGCTGATCGAACGCCTCGGATTGTCCCGGTGAATTGTTTCACGTGGAACGGAGGCCACTGATGAGCGAGACCTGCGACGTCCGGTCCGTGGTGCTGGTGGGCGCATCGGGGCGGATGGGCGTGCGCCTCGACGCCCTCGCGCCGGACTTCGGGTACCGGGTCGCCGCGCGCGTGGGACGCGACGGCCCCGGACTCGATGCGGTGGCAACCACGCCAGACATCGTGATCGACTTCTCGAGTCCGCGCCAGACCGCCGCGACCCTGGGGTGGGCGTCCCTGCGGCGCGTGCCATGCGTCATCGGCACGACGGGGCTTGAGGACGATGCGCAAGCCGCGCTCCGCGAGGCAGCACTTCACATTCCTGTCGTGTGGGCCGCAAACTTCTCGCTCGGCGTGACGCTGCTCGCGCACCTCGTGGCGACGGTCGCCCGCACACTGACCGAGGCGTGGGAGATCGAGCTGATCGAGCGGCACCACCGCGCGAAGGTCGACGCCCCGTCGGGCACTGCGCTGATGCTGGCCGAGCGCGCCGCGGAGGCGCGGGGGTGGACGCTCGCCGAGGTCGCGAGGAGCGGGCGGGAAGGAGCCTGCGGCCCCCGAGCGCTGCGGGAGATTGGCATGCACGCGGTCCGGGGCGGGTCGGTCGTCGGAGACCACGAGGTCGCGTTCCTGACAGCTGGTGAGATCTTGACGCTGTCGCACACGGCGCTCGACCGGGACATTTTCGCCCGTGGCGCCTGGCGGGCGGCGGACTGGCTCGTCGGTCAGGACGGGGCAGCGCCACCCGCACCGGGGCTCCACGACCTGAACGCGGTGCTCGGGCTTCGATGACGGGCTGCCCCCCGCCCTCGACGCCTGACGCGGCCC
>SYAK01000373.1 GCA_005788935.1 Pseudomonadota bacterium | reverse complement strand
TCGCGGTGCAGGCGCTCGCGCGTGGCGGTCGCCTCGGCGAGGGCCGCCCTTGACGTGGCCCAGGCGGGGGCCGTCACCTCGAGCGAGGGATGCGCCGTCGTCGCCGCGAGCCACGTTGTGAACGCCTCGCGGGCGCCCTCGGGGGCGAGCTGGGTCCGCACCCCGAGGTCCTGCTCGGCCTGCGCGAGGTCGGCGACGAGGCGCGCGCGCTCATCGACGAGGCCCCCGACCCGGCCCGCCTCGCGATGCAGGGCCGCCAGCGGCATCGCCTGGGCGAGCAGCGCGTCGTCGGGACGCCAGCGGCTCAGGTCGTCCCGCGCGGTCGTCACAGCTTCGAGGGCGCGGTCGCGGCCCCCCTGATGGACTGACGTTTCGTCAAACAACCGCTGCGCCGCCTCGAAAGCGGTCCTCGTGGAGGTCGGTCGGGTGCGCCGGGCGAGCGCCGCCTCGGCGAGCGTCAGGTCGGCTAGCAGCGGTCGCGCCGTCTCGAGCCCGGACAGGCGCTGCAGCTCGCGGTCGGCCTGCCTGAGCGCCCCCTCGCGGTCTCTGAGCCGCGCCTCGGCCTGCATGAGGCCGCGCTCGCGCTCCCCAAGCCGCCCGGCCTCGGCTTGTGCCTGCCTCAGCTGTCGCCGCAGCGCGTGGACCCGCGCCTGCGCCTCCCGCAGCGGGCCGGTCGCGCGCGGGCGCCAGAGCCGATCCTCGGCCTCCCGCAGGGCGGCGACCACCTCGTGCGACGGGCGGGCGGCGTGTCCCTCGAGGCCCGCGGCGGCAAGGCGCTGCCGAATCCCCGCGTCATCGAGCCCGCCGAGCGCGCGCAAGTCAAAGGCATCAAAGGCGAAGATGGCCCGAAAGACCCGCGCGTCGAGCCCGCGCAGCAGCGCCGACAGGTCGGTCGCGTCCCCGCTCGGGCCGCCCGCCTGCCGCGTCACCACGCGCGCTCCCTCGCGCCGCACGTCGACCATCGCGGTACCCGGGAGCGCCATCTGCAACGCTACCTCGGCCTCGATCGCCGCCCGGCCCCCGAAGAGCGCCCAGGTCATGGCCTCGCGCAGCGTGGACTTGCCGGCCTCGTTCGGACCTGACACCACGATGAGCCCTTGCTCCGGGAGGTCCGCGAGCGTCAGGCGCTGCAGCTGCCTGAAATAGAACACATCGAGCGTCCGAATCGGCATGGTGGTCACGCCCCCGGATCGAAGTCGGAGAGGGCGTCGAGCGTCGCGCTGGCGAGCAGGTCGGAGAGCCCCGCCTCCGGCAGATCGAGCCCGGGGCGCAGCAGCTCCTCGCGGAGGCTCCGCGGCAGTCCGTCCGCGGTCCAGCGGTCCGCCGTCTCGAGGATCGCCGCGAGCAGGTCGTCGCGGCCCCGCAGGCGCTGAAGGTCGAGGGCCGGCCCGGTCAGATCCTCGAGCGACGTCCAGAGCCAGCCGTCGGCTTCGCGCGAGAGCTCGGCGATGAGCTCGTCGCGCGCTGCGGGTGGGCGGAGGCGCGCATGCAGCGGCCCACGCCCCGTCAGGCGCCCGCGGAGGGCGAGTGTGACGGACGGGTGGGCGCTCGAGAGCTGCCGGGCGGCCTGCCCGAGGGCGCGCTGCAGCTCGCCGAGGTCCGCGACGGGCGCGATGTCGACCGCGACCTCGAGGAAGCGGAGGCTGTCCGTCTCGAAGGGGATGACGTCCTGGATGACGCCGCCGTCCACGAGGACCTCGACGGCGCCCTTGGGCCCGATCTCGCCCGGCCTGACGCCGCGCCCCTGGGTGCAGCCGGGGTAGACGACCCAGGTTGGGCCACGCGCGAGGATGCGGTGCCGATGGACGTGGCCGAGCGCCCAGTAGTCCATGCCGGCCGCGCAGAGGTCGTCGAGCGTGCAGGGGGCGTAGGCGCCGTGGTCCGGGTCGCCGCCGACGTTGCAGTGCAGGACGGCGACGTCGACCGCGCCCTCGCCGCGCCCCTCCGGCTCCTCGGGCGCGGCGCGCGCGAAGCGTCGGGCGAGGTTGTCCTGCGTGTGGCGCTCGGCGTAGCTGACGCCGTGGACGCGCGCGAGGAGACGACCGTCGCGCGTCACCGGGTGGGTCGCGGGGAGCCCGGCCGGGAAGACGTGGACGCCGGGGGGCCAGCGCTTGATGAGGTCCCAGCGGCCGCCCTGCGGGTCATGGTTGCCGTGGGCGATGAAGACGGGGACCCCGCGCTCGGAGAGGCGCTCGAGCCCGCTCTGGAAGCGGAGCTGCGCCCGGAGGCCGTGCTCGGGGCCGTCGTAGAGGTCGCCAGCGAGCACGACGAAGGCCGCGTCGGAGGCGAGGGCGCGCGCGACGACCGCGTCGAAGGCGGCGAGCGTCGCGTCCTTCAGGGCCTCCGCGAGGGCCGCCTGCCCGAGGCCTGTCAGCGGGCTGTCGAGGTGCAGGTCGGCGGCGTGGATGAACGAGAAGCGCAAGCGTGCCCCCTGCCTCTGGCGACGCCTGCGGGCGTGGCATCGAGTCGTGATGGCTCAAGCGTAGCCGAATGCCGGGTCGGGGGGCAAGCGTCATCTAGCGGGCACGGGCGGGCGCGTCCTGTCCGTTCGGGGGGCCCTCGACGCGGGGCGCGCGGTTGAGCAAGAACGCAAGTTCATGAAGTCGGACACGACTCCCTTCCCCCCTATGTGATAGGACGTGGCGTGGGGCCAATGCGCCGAACTGGGGTTCGGTCGAGTTGGTCGGTCGGCTCAAAAAAGTTCACAAGATCGGACACGACCCCAATTCGCGTGGTTCAGGTCAGGCGCCAAGCACGGTGATGCGGCGGCCGCCGTCGTCGAGGTCGTGGTGCCACAGGCGCTCGTCCGAGGTGCGACCCTCGCGAACGTCGCAGGACGACGAGCCAGCCTTCGGACAGGCCAAGGCTGTCGAGGTCGCCGCTCAGCTGCACGACGCCGGCGACCATGATGGCCTCGAGGCCGTCGTGGTCGCGTACGCGCTTGAGGTCGAGGCCGAACCAGTCCGCGTCGAAGGTGACCGGGAGATCCATGGCGCCGCGGTCGGTGGCGAAGTCGCGCACGATCTGGCCGCCGCCATTGACGACGCGCTGCAGGAAGCCGTCAAGCGCGATGCGCGGCACGGCCTCGTGGTAGGTCTCGGCGTGCTTCAGCAACGTCCCGGCGTTGGTGCGCCACCAGCCGCGGAAGGCCTCGTGCAGCGCCGGAAGATCGAGGCGGTCCTCAGGCGGCCTCCATGGCTACCAGAGTTCGCTTACGGACGAATCCCACCAGCGCGACAGTTCGCGGACGGGGACCTCGCGGTAAATGGGGTTGGCCGCCTCGGTCCCCTTCGGGCCGTTACGCAGCAGCCCGAGGTCAAACACGTACTGGAAATCGTCTGTGTCGTACGGAACCGCCACTTCGACACGAGGTCGCGCGCCCCCTCGGCGCGCGCGCGTGCCCGGTAGGCATCCTCGTCGTGCATCGAGACGACGAGGACCGCGCCGCCGAAGCTTCCAGTCCGCGCCTCCTGGAGCAACGTGAAGCCACTCGCGCCACCGAGCGACAGGTCGAGCGTCACGAGACTGAAGCCACCCGCCCGCCACGCCTCGCGCGCCGAGGCCACATCCGACGCTTCGCCCACCTCGCCGAACGCCGACAGTCCGCGGAGTTGCGCCACGAGGCCGAGGCGAAAGACGGGGTGGTCGTCGATGACGAGCGCTCGAAGACTCGGTTCCATGTCGCAGGGTCCCCTCGTGGCCAGGGCGCGCGGCCACCCCCGACCTCCCCCAGACCTTCATCGGCGGGGCGGCCGCGGGCAACACGCAGTGTCAACGGGAGCAATGTGCCACAGGTTCGCACATCCCACCCGGGCTGGCACGCAAAAGCGGCATGGCGGTGCGATGCCGCTCGGGGCGCGGGCGAGGACGGGGTCTCGGTCCTGGGCGGGAGGCCTGTGGCTCAGGGTGTCTTGACGGGCTCGGGGGTCCCGGAGGACGGGGGCGGCCGTGCTGGCGCCTCGGGCGCCTCTGGCTCGGGGGTCGCGGGCTCGTCGCCGTCCGCATCGTCGGGCGCGTCGGGGGCGGTGCTGTCGGCCGGGTAGAAGATGGACGCGAAGCTCGTGAAGGCTGGGGTGTCGAAGACCTCGGCGAAGCTGTGCGTCTGGAGATCGCGCCAGCGCTGGCCGTAGTCCTCGTGGAAGGCCGAGAGCAACTCGGAGAGCGGGGTCTGGGAGATGGCGGTCCACGGCGTCTCTGCGAGGCGGGCCCGCAGGGCGTCAAGGTCTGCGGCCCGCTCCGCGAGGAAGTCGTTCAGCAGCAAGAGCGCCTCCTCGGCGCGCGTGGCCTGCTCGAGCCGCGTCAGGAGCGCGACCTGCAGCCCGACCGCCTTCGCCATCGTGTCGAGATTCAGCGGCGTCTCGACGACGGGCGTCCCGGCGAGCGAGGCGCGGTCAGCGCTCGTGTGGACTGGCAGCGCGAGGGCGAAGGGGCCGACGTCGACGCTCAGAGCGTAGAGCGGATGACTCGGGTCACCGTTGACCGTCATGCGTCGCGTGCAGCGGTGGGCGCTGCGCGGCTCGAGCCCCGCGAGGGCGAAGCGATCGCCGAGCTCGCCGAAGGCGCGGCGCGAGGCCCCGGTCTGCTGGACGGCGCGTGCGACGACGTCGGCCCGTGCGGTTCCATGGCGCCAGGCGACCGAGAGGTACTGCTGCTGGGACGGCTGCAGCGCCTGAAAGGCCTGGAAGTCTCGGGTCGAGAGCGCCACGAGCAGGCTCTGGACGAGCGCCGACTCCTCGCGGGTCACGGGCGCGCCGAAGCCTCGCTGGGCGTTCGAGCAGTCCTCGCGGCCGAACGTGGCACAGCCTGGCGCAGCGGCGAGGGCGCCGGTCAGCAGGAGGGCGATGTGGAAAGCGCGGACGGGGCGGTGCATGGGGCTCCTGCGGGCAGCGTGGAGTCACCAGTACACGGGGAGGGCGGCGGCTGTGTCAAGGCTCTCGCGAGGAAGGGAGGCCTCGCGCAGACGCGAAGCGGCGCGGCGTCCCCCAGCGAACGTCGGGCCAGGGGGCGGATGTCGTCGCGCGGGGGGCTGCTGCCAGACCGCGCACACGTTTACAAAGTCGGACCCGACCCCCACGGTCGGGATCGGCTTCAGGGGCGGGGCCGCGCCGGGGTCGCCCGCGCCCCGTCGAGGCGCTTGAGGCCTGCGGGGCGGGCCGTGGTCTTTGGCGTCGTGGTCGGCCACGTGGTCGCGGCATGCAGGCGGACGCCCGAGGCCATCTGGCAGTCGACCCCTGCGAAGATGGTCGGCGGCGCCTCGCCAGGGGCCTGACGGACCGTCAGTCTCGCCGTGACGCGCGCGCCCGCTGCCAGCGCACCGAGGTCCTGTTCGGATGCGCCCGAGCTCGGCGTCACGCCCTTTGGCAGCACGAAGCGGGCCACCGCGCGCGGGATGAAGGCCGTCGCCCCGACCGTCAGCGTCAGCGTCAGGGTCTCGCCGTCGGGCGTCCCGGTCATCGCGAGCACCACGGGGGCCTTCGCGCCTTGGGGCGTCGACGGGTGCGCGGTCGCGCGGGGTGCCGCGAGCAGCGCTGTCAGGGCGAGCGCGAGCAGGATGGGGCGGGGAGTCGGCATGACGGCACAGGCCTCGCGCGGAGAGTGAGGTCAGGGGCAGCGGGCAGGGCCGCCGAAGTCATAGGGGAAGCGCAGGCGGTCGACGACGGTCGCTCGCACGGTCGCCTCGCGGCTGGTGCTGCGGCACATGATGCCGTCGAGGAAGTCGACGAAATCGAGTCCGCGCACACCCCGGTCGCGAAAGCCGCTCGCGGTGAACCAGCCGCGCATCGCGTCGAAGACCGCGGCGCCGCCGAGCGGGCTGATGGCGCCCGCGCCGCGGCTCAGCGTCCACAGGGCTTCGGCCACGACGTACTCCGAGAGCAGCTGGGTCAGCCCGCCCTGACGCGAGGCCCGGACGCCGGTCGCGCTGACGTCGATGACCATCGCCCCCGTCGCGAAGGTGTCGATGTAGCGTGGGGAGTCGAGCAGCTCGCAGCCGGCCCACGTGCCGTAGCCCTCGCCCCAGGCGAGCCGCGGGTCGGTGGGCGTGCCGTCGTGCGCGCCGCCCGGGCTGTCCGAGCGGGAGAAGACGGCCTCGAGGTAGTGGCCGAACTCGTGGGCGAGGACCGGGTCGTCGAAGGCGTCACCGTCAGCCGCGAGGCCGAGCACGTAGATCGTGTCGTCGCGGTCCGAGAAGCACGAGAGCGCGTCGCAGATGGTCGCCGAGCCGTCCTCCCACTGGCCGGTCAGCGGCGGCGGGCGCACCCCGAAGACCTCGGTCGCGAAGTCCTGGCCGCGCAGGAAGACGTCGAAGATGTTGAAGGCCGCCGCACTCCCCTCGCGCGTCGCGACCCAGCCGCCGAAGTCGAGCTGCCCAGCGGGCGCCATCGCCTCGCTGAAGACCGCGTGCACATAGCCTGCGTCCTCGCAGTCGGCCCGGGGGCAGTCGCGCACCGCGATCGCATTGCGGTCATCATCGACGAACGTCATCGCGAGGGCATAGACGTCGACCCCGGGGTCGTCGAACCGGATCGCGAAGGCGCCGGTGTCGTCGGTCACGCCGCTCGCGATGAGGACGTCATCGTCGGCCCGCCGCAGCTGGACGCGGGCGCGCCGGGCTGGCAACTCGCTGACCTCCCCGAGGCCCGCGGGCGTCACGGCGGGCTTCTCGAACCAGAAGCTGCCGCGTGCCGTCATCGCGCCCTCACCCGTCGGCCGCGGCAGACACCAGAAGCCGGTCGCGTCGTCGACAAATCCGCACGTCGTCCCGTCGTCTGCGCAGTCGTGGCGCACGACCGCGGTCGCGTCCCCGTCGCAGTAGACCGCGACCGTCCCCTCGCAGAAGCCATCCCATGTGACTCGCCCGCAGCCGGCACTTCCGAGGTTGCGGCAATCCGCGTAGCCGTCGACCATGGCGCACTCCTGCCCCTCGGGGCAGGGCTTGCGCGCGACCCCCGTCTCGACCGACTCGCAGTAGGCCACGACGTCGCCTTCGCAGCGTCCGTCGACGGGCACGTCGCCGCATCGGTCACTCGCTTCAGGCGGGGGCTCGGGGTCCAGAGCGACGTCGGAAAGCGGAGGCCCGGCGTCCTCCTCGGGCGCTGTGTCGGCCACGTCGTCGCCGATTTGAGACCCGCCGAGGTCGTCCGTGAGGTCGGTGACGGTCGCCGCGGGCTCACGGTCCCCACACCCGGCGAGCGCGAGGGCCATGGCGAGGGTGAGGGTGGTCAATCCTGCGTCCGCCATGCGTCTCAACCCGCTCATCCCGCGCATCGCACCCCTCCGGTGTCCGAGGTCACCACGCGTCCCCTGTGCGGTCAAGCCTCGCGGCCGCACCCGGCCGGACCCGGCCGCATCCGGCCGCCCGGGCGCACAACCGCCTCGCGGGCGGTCAGCGTCGGCTCGCGCGCACGAGCACGACGTTGTCTGTCGGACGCACGCTGCTGTTGACCGTGACGGCTGCGATGGCGTCGACCACGTCGAGCCCTTCCGCAACGCGACCGAACACCGTGTACCCGGAGCCCCCCTGATTCGGGAAGTCAAGGTAGGTGTTGTCGGCGACGTTGATGAAGAACTGGCTCGTCGCGCTGTCCGGATCCTGCTTGCGTGCCGCGGCGAGCGTGCCTCGGACATTGCGCAGGCCGTTGTCCGATTCGTTGGCCACGGGGGCCGAAGGCGCCTTGTCCACGCCATCGCTCCCCATCCGCCCACCCTGCACGAGACTGCCCGTGAGGACGCGGTGAAACAGGGTGTCGTCGTAGAAGCCCGCGTCCACGTAGGCGAGGAAGTTCGCCACGTGGCTGGGCGCGGCGGTCGCGTCGAGCGCAAGGACGATGGTGCCGAGCGACGTCTCGAGCGCGACCCTCGGTGGCGCTGGCGCAACGTCTCCGGGGTCGCTCGCATCGGACGGGCCGGGGTCGCTCGCATCGGACGGGCCGGGGTCGACGTCGTGGGTCTCGCCAGCGGCCCCGTCTTGCGACGCATCGCCAGGGTCCTCGGCGGTGTCCGCCACCTCGGGCGCTGGTGCGGCCTCGGTTCCGCCAGGCGCGTCGGTCACGGACGGCGCGCTCATCTCGTCCGAGGCGCAGGCGCCGAGGACGGTCGTCACGAGCACGGATGACAGGAACATCAGCCGAATCATCGTCTCCCCCTGGGTCACGTTCGGGCCGCAAACACGGCTGCGACGCGCGGCCAAACCAACTTGCGCGGGAGGCGGCCTGACGGTGTGGGCCCCCCTCGCGGCCTCGACAGGAGACCCCGCGGCTGTCGGGCCTGTCAAGCGGGGGATCCGCCGCCGCCCGAGGCCTGCGCCGCAACGAGCCTCGGGGGCGGTTGGGCCGATGGTCTGCCCGATCGCGCGGCCTCCCGCGGACCGCACGGCCGCATGGGCCGGCTCCCGGACAGCGAGCCCTCCCGCGGGGTGGGCGACACGACACGCGGCGGTCGTGACAGCCGCCCGCGCTTGGTGTAGCGACGCCCCGCGAGAGGCCCTGATGACCCGAGCGACGCAGACCACGCCCACCCCGACCAGCCACCAGCCTGACCGCGCCAGCCCGCGCGCCAGCACCGGAGCGGGCCGATGACGCGCCCCGCGGCCCTCCAGGCCATCCGCCGCTCGCGCGAACTCCAGCCCCCGCTGAACCGCCCATGACGCCCGCGGCCCCGAACGTTCCGCCGCCGCCGTCCGCGCCCCAGGATCTCGCGCGCCAGGTGTCGGTCTCGATGCTGTGGGTCGCGCTTGGCACCATCGTCAGCAAGCTCGTCCGCGTCGCGGCCCTCTTTGTCGTCCTCGGGCTCATCACGAAGGAGGACCTCGGCGTCGCGCAGATCGCGCTGACCGTCTTCGTGATCCTCCAGAGCGTCACGGAGCTCGGGCTCGGGGCGGCCCTCGTCCGCGAGAAGGCGGTGTCCGACGACGACCTCGCGGCCCTCTTCTGGGTCTCGGTCGCAGCGAGCGTGGTGCTCTACCTCGTCGTCTTCGCCCTCTCCATCCCGCTCGCGGCCTGGTACGACCAGCCCATCCTCGCGCCCCTCATCCAGGTTCAGGCGCTCGGCGTCCTCTGCTTCGCGCTCTACGTCGTCCCGCGGACCCTGCTCATCCGCGACCTGCGCATGGGGCGCGTGACCTTCGCCGAGAACCTCGCGGGCGGCCTCTCCGCGGTCGTCATGATCGTCCTCGCCCTCGGCGGCTTCGGCATCTGGAGTCTCATCGTCGGCGAGGTCGCGAGCCGCCTCATCGAGATGGTCATCCACCAGGTGAGCCACCCATACCTCCCGCGCTTCGTCTGGGCCCCCGGGCGCATCCGCGCGATGCTGTCCTTTGGCCTCCTCAACACCGGCACGCGCTTCCTCAGCCGCTTCTACACCGAAGTCGACTACCTCATCGTCGGCAAGCTCTTCACCGAGGCCGCGACCGGCCTCTACGCCTTCGCCTTCCGGACCATCGACGACATCGTCAAGGCGCTGGTCTACATGGTGAATCAGGTCGCCTACCCGACCTTCGCGCGCCTCCAGGACCAGCCCGACCAGCTCCGCAGCTTCCTCTTCGGGCTCGCCCGCGGCACGGGCCTCCTCATCGGCGTCGTCCTCGCCTTCCTGTTCGCCTTCAGCGAGCCCGTCCTCGCGTCCCTCGGTTACACGCAATGGATGCCTGCCGTGCCGCTCGTCCGCCTCTTCGCGGTCATCGGGCTCCTCCGCGCGGTCCTGCCGCTGCTCGGCACGGTCATCACGGCCTGTGGCGAGGCGCGCTACATGCTGTTCTACACCATCGCCCTGTCGATCGTCCTGCCCGTCGCCTTCGTGACCGGCGGTCTCATCGCCTTCGAAGGGGTCGCGGTCGCGTGGCTCGTCGCCTTCCCGCCCGTGTCGTTCATGCTCGTGAGGCGTGTCGCGACCCTCACCGCGACCCCGGTCCTCACGCTGATCCGCGGTGTCGGCGCGGGCCTGGTCTTCCCGGTGCTGTTGACGCTCGCGCTGCTCGGTGCCCGGGAAGGGCTCGAGGCGATGGGCCTCCGCCCCGCCTTCGTGGCGATCCTCGGCCTCGGCCTCGCCCTCTCCGCAGGTGGCGGCTTCGCGTGGCGTTACGAGCGCCCCTTCATCGACCGCGTCCTCCGGAAGAAGCCGGCGGCCTGACAGCGCACGGCGGGCGTCAGCGCAGCAGGAGGCGAGTCAGACGCGGACCTCCGAGGGCTTGTGCAGCCAGCGCGAGGCGGGCCCGGAGGACCTCGGTGACCGTCCCGAAGCCAGCGAGCGCCGCGGTCCCTCCGGGCGCGCAGGGCTCTGGGCGCTGGACAAGGATGACGCGCCGCCCCCCGCCGTCCTCGGCGTTCTGCTCCCAGACGGCGTGCGCGGTGGTGCCCGAGCCCGCGAAGAAGTCGAGCGCCAGGTCGCCGGGGCGCAGCAGCTGATCGCAGAAAAATCGCATGAGGGGCATCGGTTTCGCAAAGTCGAAG
Source organism: Pseudomonadota bacterium (assembly GCA_005788935.1). Next base: position 753 of record SYAK01000373.1, on the reverse strand, counting down.
ACCTTCTGCCCGCCGAACATCGCCATCAGCGCCTTGGTCGCGGCCTCGGTGGCGTGCCAGCCGAGCGCTGTCACGGCGGCCTTCGTCGCCCTCCGGTGGCTGCCGAGGTGCTTCTTCTGGCGCGGCGTCCCGCCCGGGTCGGACGGGAAGACGACGCGGCCGTCGGCCACCATCCGTGCGAGCGTCGCCTCGGAAAAGGCCCAGTTGCCGCGATAGCGGAGGCCTGTCGCGGGGTCGACGAGCTCGAAGATGTTGCGTCGCGTCCCCGTCGCCTTCATCGACTCGGACCGCCATGGACCCCGCAGATCGCCGTCCGGGTTCGCGAAGTCGGCCGCGTCCCGGTCGAGCCCGTGAAAGACAACCTTCGCGCGATCGCGCGCGTAGCAGACGACGTATTCATGGGTCGTCATCAGGCCTGTCCGCGGCGGCACCCCGCGGGCCGCACGCTTCGTCTCCCAGACGAAGGTCGCGACAAAGCCGCGCGGGCCGAAGATCTCGTCGCACAGCATCCTCAGGTGGTGGACCTCACCGTCGTCGATCGCGACGCACAGGACCCCGTCGTCGGCGAGCAGATCGCGTGCGCGCAGGAGCCTCGGATACATGAGGTCGAGCCACGCCGCGTGCAGCCGCCCGAGCCCCGCGCCGAGGTGCGCAAGGCCGCGCGCGAGCCCGTAACGCCTTGCGTAGTCACCCGCGCCGAGCTCGAAGCGGTCGCCGTAGTCCATGGCGCGCCCGGTGTTGTAGGGCGGGTCG
>SYAK01000372.1 GCA_005788935.1 Pseudomonadota bacterium | reverse complement strand
CGGGGTTCGCCGGATCGAGCCAGAAGCCGCCGAAGTTCAGGGACAGACCCGATGTGATGCTGCCCTTGAGGCAGTTGACGCCGTCGAGGGTTGAGGATTCGCCGGCGCAGAAGCCCGTGAGATCATGCCGTTGACTGGTGGACGGCGTGACCAGCACGACGAGGGTGTCGCCCTGGCGGCCGCTCGTCCAGTAGACCCCGCGCGAGGCGTCCTTCGTGACCCAGCGGACCCCGAGCCCGTCCGATCCGGTCGGGCCCGCGCCGAGGACGGCCCCGGTGGAGGCCGAGGTGATGCGGCGGCGCTGTCCGGTCGAGAGGTTGATGCCATAGAGCGACAGATCGAAGTTGGCCGTCGCGATGAGCTCGCTGCCGTCGATGGCAAAGCCCGACAGCATGCCGCTCGCGAAGGTCCATCCGCCACCGACAGGCTGATTGAAATAGGCATTGCCGCTGCGGCTGCCGCTGCGCGTCACGAAGCTGCAGGTCTGGCCATTGCGGCTCACCCGGATGATGCCGAGCCCTTCGCCCGACGGGCTGGGGTTCGAGAAGCCGATGTAGAAGCCGTTCGCGTCGACCGCGAAGCCCTGCGCTGTCGTCTGGACGGAGATGGCCCCGCGCCCGCTCGCGCACTGGCCGTAGGTCGCGTCCCCCGCCTTCCAGACGAGCGTGCGGTTGCCGTTCGCGGGGTCGACGCGCAGGATCTCGAAGCGCTGGAGCGTCCCCTGGGCCGCGAAGATCTGACCGTCGGACGCGCGCTGCACGTCGAAGACGTCGGCGAAGGCCGGCCCGGTCCCGACGTCCATGTCGCCGTTCGCCGGGTCGAGGTAACGCCCTGAGATGACACGGCGATTGCCATTGGCAACCGTGAAGCCCATCAGGAAGCCGGCCGATGGGTTGCTCGCGTTCGACCAGTCGACGGCCGCGACGATCTCGCGGCGCGAGGCGTCGAAGAAGCCGCCGTAGATGTGGGCCTGCGGGTGCGACCCCACGCGCGGCCCAGCGCCAAGCACCAGGCTCGGCGCGCGGTTCTTGGTCTCATGCGGGCGCCAGCAGATCGGCAGGCCGCCCGTGATGCCCTTGTTCTCCGGGCAGCGGCAGTCGGCCTTGAGGTCCGTCGGATTCCCGAGGTACTGCGAGAAGATGCAGGAGTCGTTCCAGTACGGGCTGCTGGGGTCCGAGACGCTCGACTCGCAGCTCCAGCCGCCCGCGTTGTTGATGCAGATGGCGTCGCACGTGTCGGTGCCTGCGGCGCACTCGTCGATGTCGGCACAGTCGACGCCATTCCAGGAATAGCCCTCGCTGCAGGTCATCGTGCGCGCCACGCAGGCCGGCGTCCCGGAGGTCTCGCTGCAGGTCTTGTTGGCCTGCGCGCAACGACTCTGGACGACCCACGACATGCCGTTGGCGGCACACGTGAGGATATCGTCACCGCTGCAACGGGTCGCGAGCGGCGTGCAGATGGCGCTCGGGTTGCGGCAGGCGAGGGTCCCGGAGGCCTGCGTGCAGGTCGACCCGCTTGAGCACAGCTCGCTGTTTTGCCAGCCGCTGCCGTCGGTCTTGCAGACCTCGATGGTGCCGCCGTCGGCGCCACAGCGCTTTTCGCCTGCGAGGCAGACTGGCGCCACGATACAGGCGGGGACTGTCGACACGAGGCCGCACGTGGCGTCGGCCGGGCAGGCCTGATAGAGGCCGCTCGGGACGCCCGAGGCGTTGCAACTCCAGATCTCTTCTCGCGTGCCCGACCAGCAGAAACGCCGTCCGGCGACACAGCTCGTCGGGGCGCAGCGGCGCAGGCCATCGACCAGCTTGCAAGCGTCTCCCGCGTCGCAGGTCTCGGTGCGCGTCCAGCCGCGCCCATCGACGTCGCAGCGCTCGACCGCACCGTTGCCGGTCGCGCAGCGGACAGCCCCTGGCGTGCACAGGGTGAGGCACGCGGGTCCGTTGAGCCCCTCGTCGCAGGTTGCGCCCGTTGCGCAGGTCTCGGTCAGGCGCCACGACAGGCCGTCAGACGCGCAGGACTCGAGGCCGCTGCCCGTCGCGGTGCAGCGTGCATCACCCGCATCACAGACCGCAGGAGGGGCCGCGCAGAAGGCCGCGCTGGCGTCACCTGGCGAGCAGGTGCCGCCAGTCTCGCAGCGCGTCGACACAGCCCAGGCGAAGCCTCCGGTGTTGCAGGTCTCGACCGAGTCGCCCGCGGTGTTGCAGCGCGTCGCGCCCGGGACGCAGATCGGCGTCGTCTCGGGGCAGGTCGCCTCGCCGAAGACCTCCTCGCAGAGGTCGCCGAGCTCGCACCAGGTCGAGGTGACCCATCCAGCGCCCACCGCGTCGCAGATCTCGACCGCGCCGCCCGAGGCGGAGCAACGGGTCGTGCCCGGGGCGCAGATGGGTGGGGCGATGCAGGTGCTCACGCCCGAGACGACCCCGCAGGTGTCCTCGGCGTCGCAGGCGTCGTAGCGCGCGAGCGGCTTGCCCGCAGCGTCACACGTCCAGACCTCGGGGGTCGGTCCGGCGTAGCAGAAGCGCCGCCCAGCCGTGCAGGTGGCGGGTCCACAGCGCTTGTCCCCCGCGACGTCGCGGCAGATCGAGGCCGAGTCGCAGGCGGCGACGACCTCCCACGCGAGGCCGTCATTACGACAGACCTCGACCGCACCACCGCTCGTTGCGCAGCGCTTGGCGCCAGGCGTGCACGTCACGGTGCAGCTCGGGTCGCCGTCGACGAGGCGGCAGCTCGTCCCGGTCGCACACGACGAAAGCAGGCCCCACGCCATACCGTCGATGCGGCAGGCCTCGACGCCCGAGCCGCTCGTCGTGCAGCGCTCGGCCCCCGCCGAACAGATCGGTGCCCGGACGCCGCAGGCCGGAGCCCCGCCCGTCGTCGTGCACGGCAGCCCGACCTCGCAGCGGGTCAACGCCAGCCACGCCGAGCCCGCCGCGTTGCACACGTCGACAGAGGCCCCGTTGGTGCCGCAGCGCTCGGTCCCCGCGGCGCAGACCGTAGGGGCGCTCGGGCAGGAGGCGTCGCCCTCGGCGTCGACCTCGCAGGGCCGCCCCGCCGCGCACGTCTGGCTCGCGACCCAGGCGCTGCCCGTCGCGTTGCACACCTCGGCCGCGCCCCCCGAGGCGCTGCAGCGGGTCAATCCGGTGGTACAAATCGGAGGTGCGACGCAGGACGCGACGCCGTCGACATTGCCGCAAGTGTCGGCCGCGCCGCACGTCGAATAGCGCCCTGAGGGCTTGCCAGCCGCGTCGCATGACCAGACCTCCCAGGTCGGCCCCTGATGGCAGAAGCGGCGGTTGGGCGTACACGACGCCGGGCCGCAGCGGCGGCGTCCCCCGACGTCGCGGCAGGTCGAGTTCGAGTCGCAGGCCTCGATGACGCCCCAGGCGTAGCCATCGAGGCATGCCTCGACGGCGGTGTTGGCCGTGTTGCAGCGCGGGTATCCGCCGACGTTGCACGGTGCGAGGCAGGTCGGAGCTCCGCCCACCACACGGCAAGCCTGGGTCGAGGCGCAGCTGGTCGAGGCCTCCCAGGCGGTGCCAGCCGCGTTGCAGGTGTCGATCCAGCGCGCGCTTGATCCGCAGCGCTTCTCGCCCGGTGTGCAAATCTGCGGCGGGGGAGGGCAGTAGGCGGCGCCTCCGTCGGTCTGGCAGGTCTGGCCGATGGCGCAGACCTCGAGTGAGGCCCACGCCCCGCCCGTCGTGTTGCAGCGCTCGACGCCTCCTCCGGTGGTGCTGCAGCGCGTCGCACCCGGTGTGCAGATGGGCGGGGCCACGCAGCTCGCGACGCCCGCGACGTTCACGCAGCTCTGTCCCGTGGGACACGCAGTGTAGCGATAGGGGTTCAGGCCCGAGGTGTCGCACTGCCAGATCTCGCCTCCTGCCGGAGGGTTGTAGCAGAAGCGCCGACCCGGATCGCACGACGACGGGCTGCAGGCAAAGCCGCCGCCAGCGGCCGCGCAGCGCTGGCCAAGCGGGCAGGTCGCAGACGCCGTCCACGTCCAGCCGTTGACACCGCAGGTCTCGACCGCGCCGCCGCCCGCGCTGCAGCGGGTGGCCCCGGCGGTGCAGGGGTTGACACAGGCCGCTTCGGTGTTCCCGTCCGCGCGGCACTGGGCGTCACCGGTGCAGGCGGTGGCGACCCGCCAGGCCATGCCGCCGACGTCACACACCTCGACAGCCCCGGCCGTCGACGTGCAGCGTCGGGCGCCGGGCTCGCAGATGCGCGGCGCGTCGGGGCACCAGGCGCGGTCACCCGACGAGGCGCAGCGGTCTCCGGAGGCGCAGCTGACGGAGGCGGCCCAGGCCGAACCAGCCGTGTTGCACGCCTCGGTCCCGGTCCCCGCCGAGTTGCACCGGGTCGCGCCCGGGGTGCATGCGGTGCATTGCGCGACGCCGCTGATGACGGCGCAACCCTGTCCGGCGTTGCATGCCGAGTAAAGTCCGGACGGCGTCCCGCTGGTGCTGCAGCGCCAGACCTCGGACGTCGGGCCGCCAGTCCAGCAGAAGCGCTGGTTCGCGGCGCAGGTCTGCCCGGGGCCGCAGCGTGGCGTGGTCCCGACAACGTGGCAGCGCTGACCGTCGGCGCAGGCCTCACGGCTCGTCCAGCTGAAGCGGTCATCGTTGCAGACCTCGACGCCGCCGCCGTTCGGCGCGCAGCGGACCGTCCCGGCTGTGCAGCTGCGCGTACAGGTGGCCTGGCCGTCGACGACCCGGCACGGGTCGGCGACGCCGCAGATGATCAATCCGCCGTTCCACCCGGAGCCCGAGGCGTTGCAGGTCTCGATGCTGCCGCTCGTGGAGCAGCGCCGGCTGCCCGGGTCGCAAATCGGCGGCGGCGGCGGGCACACTGCGGAGGTGCCGTCGCTCTGGCAGCTGACGCCTGAGGTACAGGTGGCGGTTGTGGTCCACGCGCGGCCGTCCGCGCTGCACGTCTCGATCCCGCCGCCCGAGGTCGTGCAGCGTTGCGTCCCCGGGGCGCAGATGGCCGGCGTCAGGCAGTTCGCGACACCCGGACCGCCGCAGTCGTAGCCGACCGGGCACAGGCCGAACTGGGATGACGGCAGCCCGAGGGTCGAGCAGTCCCAGAGCTCCCACTGGCTGCCGTTGTGCCAGCAGAAGCGCTTGCTCGAGGTGCAGGTGCCGCGCGGACCGCAGCGGTAGGTGTTGAGGCTCGGCAGGCAGGCGGAGTTGGCGTTGCAGGCGGTGCGGATCTGCCACGTGACACCGTCGGCGGCGCAGAGCTCGACCGCCTCGCCCGTGGCGCTGCAGCGCTCGCGCCCGACGGTGCAGGACTCGAGGCAGGCGGGGGTTCCGCCTGGGCTGGCGCAGCGGAGGCCGGATGCGCATGCGGTCGTCAGCCACCGTCGCCCGTCGCCGCTGCAGGTCTCGGTCGCCCGCCCGTCGGCGGAGCAGCGCGCCTCGGTCGGGGCGCAGACCTGCGGGATCTCCTTGCAGCGCCCGACGCCGTCCGCGAGCTCGCAGGTGTAGCCCTCGTCACAGTTCTCGGTGGGTTCGAAGGTGAAGCCATCGTCCGCACAAACCTCGACCACAGCCCCGTCGGCTGCGCAGCGGACGGTCCCTGGCTCGCAGAAGGTCACCGACTGACACGCAGCAGCGCCATTGTTCGACACGCAGGCCTGCGAAGCCTCGCACAGCGCGATCACGGCCCACGCCCCGTCCGAGCGGCAGCGCTCGGTGGCGCGGTTATCGGCCGAGCAACGGGTGGCGCCGAGCGGCTCGCAGGCCTCGGGGTTCGTGACAGGCTGGCAGGCGGCGGCCCCGTCAGTGACCGCGCACGCCTCATCGGTCTCGCAGCCCTGGACCACGGCCCAGGCCCCGTCCGAGCGGCAGCGCTCGGTCGCCCGCCCGTCGGCCGTGCAGCGCGTGGCACCGAGCGGGCCACAGGCGCAGGCGGCGGTGGTCCCCGCGTCCGAGCAGCCCCCGTCGCAGGCGCTGATGTCCCAGCCGCTGCCGTCCGCCCGGCACGTCTCGACGCTCGCCCCGTCCTCGCTGCAGCGGGCGCGGCCGGGATCGCACACACGGTCCGGCCCGACAGGAAAACATCCCGCGACGCCCGACTCGACCCGGCACTCCTCGTCGTCGGCACAGGTCGCGTACACGCTGTCCGGGACGCCAGCGGACGAGCAGCTCCAGACCGCGTCGGGGGTGCCGTCGACGCAGAAGCGCTTGTTGCGTTCACAGGTGTCGGGTACGGCAGACTCCTCGCATGCGGCGACCCCGTCATCGCCGACAGCACAGGTCTGGTCGGCCTCGCACTGCTGAACGACGCCCCACGCCCCGTCGGATCGACAGCGCTCGGCCGCCCGTCCGTCGCTGGTGCAGCGGGTGCCACCGGGCGGCTCGCAGGTCGGGGTCGGTGCTTCACAGGCCGCAACACCGAGGGAGGCAGCAGTCGTCGCGAGGATGGACAGGCGTCGTAGGTCGAGCATCATTTTCAGACTCCGGGAGGGCGCGCGCGCGATAGCCTCGGGACTCTCGCACGACCGGCCGGGTCACGCAACCTTGGCCGCGTGACACCGCGTGGGCGTCCCGAAGGCCTGGCGGTGTCCTCGCGGCGGGCGCTGAGTGTGAAAAGACACATGCGTGTCATTTCACACTCAGCGTGGCGCGTTCAGTCGCTGCGCTGCATGAAGAAGCGCAGCACGTAGAAGAACAGCGTCACGAACGACGAGAAGAGCAGGAAGGCCGCGGGGACGTGCTGACCGGTGCCGAAGCTGCCTCGGATGGCGTGCGTCTGGTAGAGAATCGTCGTCGCCATCAGCGCGATCATCGCGATGGAGAACCAGATGCCGAGCGGGGTCTCGGCGACGGCCGCGACGACCGCGACACCGAGGGTCGCGACGCCACCGATGACGACGACGGCCCGCAGGACCGAGAAGTCGAGGTCGGTCAGGAAGACGGTCGCGGTCAGCCCGACGATGAGCGCGCCGGTCACGATGCCTGCAGGCAACAGGATGCTGCTGGCATCACCGTGCGTCATGATGGTGATGACGGCGATGAGCGGGACGAAGAGCAGCGCCTCGAGGACGACGTAGATCCCGAGGCCGACGTATTGTCGGGAGCGCGACACGTCGCTGTTGGCAAGCCGCTGGGCGACGGCGGTGCCGCCCCAGAAGGCGACCAGGACGAGCAGCATGCTCCACCCGCCGAGGCGGGACATCATGCCGCCCATGGCCTCGAAGAGCGAGAAGGCCACGCCGCGCCCCTCCTCGAACCCGACGAAGAACAGGCCGAGCAGGGCTGCGAAGGCCGTGAAGGCGCCCGCGACGAGGGCGTAGGTCTTGCGGAAGAACGCCGCGCGCGCCGCGGGCGTCACAGCCTCGAGCGGGGCGCCGAGGAGGTCGGACGGGTCGACTGCGACAGCGCCGTCCGACGAGGGGGCGGCGCGGAAACGGTGGCTCTGCATGGGGTCCATCTCCGGGGATGCGTGAGGGGTGCACCTGACGGGCGCGCGTGCGAACGTGGCCATCCTGAGAAGAGTCGACCCGACACGCCCTTCTGTCAACCGGACGTTCGGTGTGGACGCTGGGGCCGTGTGGGCGGGTTCGGTGGGGCCCTGGGGCCGTGTCCGCGCCCGAGAGGGTCACAGGCGGCGGCAGGCCGCGACCATTTGACAGCGCGCGTCCGGCCGGGTCTCCTTTGCCCGTCGTGTTTACGGCCGCGCTTGCCTCGCCCCGGGCCCCGGAGTTTTCGTCATGACCCTCGAGACATCGCCGCAGACGGCCCTCGTCACCGGCGCGACCGACGGAATCGGGCGCGCGACGGCCATGGCGCTCGCCCGCCTCGGGCTGCACGTCATCCTGCACGGTCGCCGCCCCGAACGTGTCGCCGAGGCCCGTTCCGCCATCGAGCGGGAGGTCGCGCGGGCGTCGGTCGAGACGATCGTGGCCGACTTCGCGGACCTCGCCGCCGTGCGTCGGATGGCAGCAGAGGTCGCGGCGCGTCGCGGGACGCTCGACGTGCTCGTCAACAACGCCGGCTTGTACGCGAACGCCCCGTCGCTGACGATCGATGGTTGGGAGTCGACCTTCGGTGTCAACCACGTCGCGCCCTTCGTGCTGACGCTCGGGCTTCTACCGCTGCTGCGGTCCGCGCCGCTCGGGCGTATCGTGAACGTGAGCAGCGTGGCCCATGTCCGCGGACGCCTCGAGCCCGCGACCTTCCGGGCGCTTGCAGCGTTCGAACCGTATCGCAGCTATGCACAGTCCAAGCTCGCAAACATCCTCTTCACGGCCGAGCTCCAGCGGCAGGAGCCCGCCCTCGCGGTGAACGCCTTGCACCCGGGCGTCGTCTCGACGAAGCTCCTGACCCGGGGCTTCGGGATGGAGGGCCCCGACAGCCTCGTCGATGGGGCTGCGACCTCGGTCTGGCTCGCCACGTCCGCGGATGCGTCCATGCTCCGCGGGTCCTACTGCGTCCGTGCGCGACCCGCGACGCCGAGCCCCGGCGCGCAGGATCCCGAGGCCGCCCGGCGCCTCTGGGTCGACACCGAAGCCGGCCTCGCCTGAACCAGGGGTCCGACCGATGCCCGACACCCCGCCTCACCACAGCCAGCTCGTCCTGGCGTCCCGGCCATCCGGTCTTCGCGGCTGGATCCCCGGCCTCGACATGCTGGCGACCTACCGGAAGGCCTGGGCGCTCAACGATCTCGGCGCGGGGATCGTCCTGACGGCCGTCCTCGTGCCAGTTGGCATGGGTTACGCGCAAGCCGCAGGGTTGCCGGCCATCTACGGCCTCTACGCCACCATCGTCCCGCTGCTTGCCTACGCCCTCTTCGGTCCGAGCCGCATCCTCGTCCTCGGTCCCGACTCCTCGCTCGCGGGCATCATCGCGGCCATCATCGCGCCGCTCGCCGCGGTCTCGCCGTCTGACCCCGGCCGCGCCGTCGCGCTCGCGGGGGCCCTCTCCGGTCTCGCGGGGATCTTTTGCGTCGTCGGAGGGTTGCTTCGCGTCGGCTTCCTGACCGACCTCCTGTCGAAGCCCATACGCATGGGCTACCTGAACGGCATCGCGCTGTCCGTGCTCGTCGGTCAGGCCCCGAAACTGCTCGGTTTCTCGAGCCAGGGGGACGACCTCGTCGCGCAGGTGCGCCACATCGGGCAGCAGGTCGCGGACGGACGCACGAACGTCACGGCGCTCGGCATCGGGGCCTGTGCGCTGCTGGTCATCGTCGCGTTCAAGCGCTGGTGGCCCCGCGTGCCGGGGATCCTCGTCGCGGTGGTCGGCGCGACGCTCGGGATCTGGGCCCTCGACCTCGAGGCCGCCGTGCGGACCGTCGGTGCCTTGCCCGAGGGCCTCCCGCTGCCCGCGCTGCCGTCGGTCACGTGGGACGATGTGCGCGCCCTGTTGCCTGGCGCGCTCGCCATCGCCGTCGTCGCCTTTGCCGACATGAGCGTCCTGTCGCGTACCTTCGCACTGCGCCAGGGGTACGAGGTCGACGGCAATCAGGAGCTCGTCGCGCTTGGGCTGACCAACGTCGCAGCGGGCCTGTTTCAGGGGTTCGCGGTCAGCAGCAGCTCGTCGCGGACACCGGTCGCGGAGTCCGCGGGCGCCCGGTCCCAGATGACGGGCGTCGTCGGGGCCCTCTGCGTCGCCCTCATGCTCGTCGCGGCGCCGTCTCTCCTCGCGACCTTGCCCATCGCGGCGCTCGGCGCGGTCGTCATCGCCGCCTGCCTGTCACTCGTCGACGTGGCGGGCGTCTGGCGCCTTTGGAGCCTCCGACGCATGGAGTTCGGCCTCGCGGTCACGAGCTTTCTCGGGGTGGCGCTCGTCGGCGTCATCGAGGGCATCTTTCTCGCCGTCCTCATCGCCCTCGCGGGGTTCGTGTGGCGGGCGTGGCGGCCTTACGACGCCGTCCTCGGGCGGATCGACGGCCTGAAGGGCTATCACGACATCACGCGCCACCCGCATGCGCGCCGCGTCCCCGGGTTGGTGCTCTATCGTTGGGACGCGCCGCTCTTCTTCGCGAACGCGGCGCTGTTTCGAAAGAATGTCCTGAACGCAATCGCGTCATCGCCGACCCGCGTCAACTGGGTCGTGGTCGCCGCCGAGCCCGTGACCGACGTCGACGTGACCGCGGCCGACGTCCTGCTCGAGCTCGACGCGGACCTGACGCGTCTCGGGGTCGAGCTGTGCTTTGCGGGCATGAAGGACCCCGTGAAAGATCATCTCAAGCGTTACGGTGCTTTCCACGCCCTTGGTCCCGAGAACTTCTACCCGACGCTTGGACAGGCGGTCGATGCCTACGTCACGCGACACGCTGTCGACTGGGTGGACTGGTCGGACGCCGCCGAGACGAAGGCGGCGTTCCGGGGGGCCGACATCTGAGCTGTCAGGTGCGGTGCGGGGACAGGTCCGAAGTTCATAGATTCGGACACGACCCCCGATGGGTTTACGCCGGGGTGTCCGGCCAGTCCGGCGAGAGCCCCGCGCGCGCGGTCACCCACCGCCACAGCCGGCTGCGCGCATCGGGGGTGTCGGCGCGTCGTGTCGTCCGTCTCAGATGCGTCGTGCGCGGATGCCGGTCGAGCCAGAACCGGCCTGTCCCGAGCGCTTCCCCGGGGGCGGTCGCGAGCCACACGAACGTGTCTGCGCCCTCGTCGGACGTCCGGAGCGCCCGCCCGATCCACGCACGGAACCGCGGCAGCGACCGCGCGACCCCGGGTGTATCGGCCCAGCCCGGATGCATCGCGTGCACGGCGACTTGGCGCCCCGACAGGCGTTCGGCGAGCAGCTCGGCGAGCGTCACCTGAGCCCGCTTCGCCCGAGCATACGCCCGCATGCCATCGTAGTCCCCGGCCGCCATCTCGAGGCGGTCCACGTCGAGCGGCTCGGCGTACATCCCGCCGGAGCTGACCCAGATGACCCGCGCCCCGCGCCCGAGGGAGGGCAGCAGTCCGGCTGTCAGTCTCAGGGGGCCGAGCACGTGCGTCGCAAGCGTCCGCTCGTTCCCCTGCCGCGTCGTCGAGTACCCCAGGTCAAGGGCCCCCGCGTTGTGAACCAGCGCGTCGATGCGCCCGTGACGGGCCCGCAGCGCCTCGGCCACCCGCGTCATGTCGTCGAGATCGCCGACGTCGCCCAGCGTCACGCCGACGCCGAGGCTGTCCGCGAGCGCCCGCGCCTTGTCCGCGTCCCGCACCACGACCTCGACCGTGGCCCCCGAGGCGGTCCATCGCCTTGCCGCCGCGAGGCCGAGGCCAGACGTCGCGCCGGTGATGACGATGACCTGCCCCGTGGCGTCCGCGTCCGGCCCCCAGGTCTCGAGCTGGCGCCGCGCCACGAACCCGAGGCGTGTGAAGCTGCCGACGATGGATGTCTCGAGGACGCGGTCGACGAGTCCTGCGGTCAGCTGGCGTAGACGACCCATCGCGGTCATCGCATCGCTCCTCGGTTCGCCTTCGGTTGCGCGCTCTGGCGGCCCTGTGGCCCCACGGAAGCAGGCCCGACCTGCTCGGGACGCTCTGAAGCACCGGTGGTCTCCGGGTCAACGCCGGGCGCCGCCGAGCCCCGGTCCATCGTCATCGCGAAGGCCATCACCCCGGGCGTCCGCTCAGTTCGGCGCGCAGGCCCCGTCCTCGACGGTCCGCGCATACATCGACAGGGCGGTGCGCAGGCCATAGGCCGGGTCGACGTCGGCCCAGTCGTCGTGGTCGTTGCTCGTGCCACCCTTGCCGTCGTGCGAAAAATCAACCTTCGAAGGTTGATAGAAGTAATTCATGGCGCTGTCGTAGCTCGGGCTCGCGGTCGTGTCGATGAGGCGAAAGGTTCCATCGCGCGTGAGCCCCATCGTGTGGCCGAGTTCATGGATGAAGGTGCCGGCTTGCGGCAGCACGCCCCCGTCAATCCACCAGGTCGAATCGTCGACGAGGAACGTGTCGGAGAGCGCAAGGCCCGAGGCGTCGTTCCAGATCCGGTTGCCGATGATGGCGTAACGGAATGCGCGATACCCCTTGCCCTGGAAGTGGGCGTCGTAGAGGTCGCGCGCCTCGTGTCGCCCGAGGCAGGCGTCCTCGGGCACCGTCCCGGTGCGGACCTGCAGCGTCAGGCCCTCGACCGCGAGGCGCGTCACGACGAGGCGCCGCGCCCGCGTCTGCAGCGTCCGCCCCGGCATCGCGTCGAGCTCGACGAGCACATCCTTGCGCGACGGGTCGGCGATGCCACCAAAGTCCCGCGAGACCTGAAACTCGCGCGACTCCCGGATACCGTCGAGGTCACTGTCCGAGTCGAAGGTCGGGCGCGGGTCTGCGAAGCGCTCGACGTCGACCCGCAGCGACAGCTCGTAGTCCGAACTCGGG
>SYAK01000371.1 GCA_005788935.1 Pseudomonadota bacterium | reverse complement strand
GTGATTGACGTCGGTCTTGCCGCCGACCGCGCTGTCGACCTGCGCGAGCACGGTCGTGGGGACCTGAATGAACGGCACCCCGCGGTGCAGCATCGAGGCCGCAAAGCCCGTGAGATCACCGATCACGCCGCCTCCGAAGGCGATGAGCGCGTCGTGACGTGCCAGACCGGCCGCGAGGGCGGCGTCGAGGAGCCCCGCGACAGTCCCCAGGGTCTTCGAGGACTCGCCAGGCGTCACGGTGTGGACCGCCACGCGGACGAGCTGGGCGAGGCCTCCGAGGGCCGCGAGCAGAGGCTGGAGGTGGAGGGCCTCCACGTGGTGATCGGTCACGACGAGCAGCCGGGAGGCGCGTGGCAGAAGGCGCACGACGGCCTCCGCGACGGCCTCGCCCGGCGGCCCGGGCACGAAGCGGACACGGTAGTCGGCGCGTCCGACCTCGCCCGCCCCGGGGGCTGGCAGGCGCACGTCAAGGGGCGGCTGTGCGTCGTTGGACTGCATCAGCACGGATTCATAGCGCGCGAGGAGGTCGGCGACAAGGAACGCCACCGGCCGCGTCGCGTCGAGGCGCACGGCCGCGCGGGCGTAGAACGGGGCCCGCGCCTCGCGCTGGGCGCTCAGGAGGCTCGCGATCTCGGGCAGGGTCCGCCCAGCGAGGAGCGGCCGGTCCGGGGTCGCGGCGCGGGGCGCGAGCGCCTCGGGCGGAGCGTCGAGCCAGACGACAGGCCCCGCCTCGGACAAGGCGCGTGAGGCGGCCTCACTGCAGGGCGCGCCACCGCCAGTCGCGAGGATGAGGATAGCGCTGCGGGGTGCGCCGAGGACCTCTGTCAGCGCCGCGCGCTCACGGACCCGGAAGGCGGGCTCGCCGTCGCGCGCGAAGAGCTCTGCCACGCTGCATCCCGAGCGTGCCGCGATGACCGTGTCGAGATCGACCGCCTCGGCCGCGACGCCCCGGCTGCGGAGGGCCGCGGCGAGGGCAACGGCGACGGTCGACTTGCCAGCCCCCATCTGGCCGACGAGGCTCACCGTGCGCACCGGTGCGAGGGGCATCACGCCGGCCGCCTCAGCCGCGCGCCGCGGCGAGGATGGCGTCCCCCCAGAGCAGCCACTCGAAGGCCGCGAGGGCGAGGAACGGCCCGAACGGGACCGCGAGCCTCATGAACGGTGGGACCCCGTCGGCGGACCCGCTGGGCTCTTGTGGCGCCGTCTCGTCGGGCAGCGGCGGCAGCTCGGCCACGGCAAAGTCGCGACGGAACATGATTGCGGTCAAAAGCCCCTGCAATGCACCAGCGCCGAGCACGAACGGGATCGCGGTGGGTCCGAGCCACGCACCGATGGCGGCGAGCAGCTTCCAGTCACCGCCCCCGAGGCCATCGCGCCCGGTCAGGACGAGCCACAGCACCATCACGAGGGCGGGCAGCGCGCCACCAAGGACCGCGCCGAGGGCCGCCTCTCCGAGTGTCGGCGACAGCGGTGTGGCGGCGGCCGCGCCGAGCCCGAGCAGGATGAGCGGCAGCGTAAGGCTGTCGGGCAGCAGGAACCACACGAGATCGATGAGCGTCAGCGCGATGAGGGCCGCGACGAAGGCCGTGCGGAGCACGAACGGCACGAAGACCTCGAGACCCGGAGACCTGGCCGTCCAGGCTCCGTCGGGACCCGCCTGCGCGACGAGGTCGAGCCAGATTGCGAGTGCGGCGATGCCGACGACGGCCTCGACGAGCGGGTAACGCAACGAGATCGGCGTCCGGCAGCTGCGGCAGGCCCCGCCCACCAGAAACCAGCCGAGGACCGGCAGGTTGGCCCAGACCGGCACCGGCGCGCCACACGACGGGCAGCTGCTGCCCGGGCGGACGACCGAGACTCCGCGCGGCAGACGCCACGCGACGACGTTCGCGAAGCTCCCCCACGAGGCGCCCCAGCAGAAGGCGAGCCCCGCGAGCGCCGCCTCGCCCCCGCTCATCGGATGGTGACCGTGCCGAGCCCGAGGCGATTGGCGCCGTCGTGCTTGCAGTTGGCCTGGTCCCAGGTGGACAGCTTGAGCCGCGTGTCGGGACCGGGCTGGTAAAGGCCGAGCCAGATCATGTACTCGCCCGCCGAGCTGCCCTCGGGGATCTCGACGTCGTACGTGTCGGCCACGATGTCGCCTGGCAGCCAGTGGTCGGTCCGGTAGCAGCCGGTGCAGTTCTTGTTTTCCTCGGAGTGGCGCGTCGGGTTGAGCGGCCAGTGGTCGCCATGGACGCGGTTGGTCGCGCCGAGGCGGTCGAGGTGGAGGAAGATCTTGAGCGACTTCTTCACGAGTTTCAGCGCCTTATAATAGATCGTCAGGCGCAGCTTGTCGTTGCCCCCGATGACGGTCCGATCGACGTCGTAGCCGACCACCTGGATCGTGTCCTCGAAGTTGCCCCAGACGCGGCGGAGGTTCGGACGCGACAGCGCGCGGAACGAGGCGTCGTCGTAGGTCGCGTTCGCGAGGCGGTTCTGCTGCGCCTCGCCCGCCTCGAGCCAGCTCGTCGCGAGCAGCACCCGGTAGCTCGAGCCCTCGAGGATCGGCAGGTGCGAGCCGCCCGAAATCTGCCGCCAGGCGTGGTTCAGCTCGGACAACTGCTCGGCCGGGATGAGCAGGGCCCGGCGCTCGCGGACCGTGCCCGTGGCCGTCGGCTCGACGAGGGTGCGAGCGGCCACGGCGTAAAAGGCGCGGGCGCGGGGCTTCAGCGCGAAAGGCCACGCCTGCGGCTCGGACACGGTGAGGCTCGTCGCGTCGTTGTCCGCGATGGTCCAGGCCTGTCCGTTGGCGTCGACGAGCGTATGGCCGCGGAGGGCGCCTGGGGTCCACGCCGCGGTCTTGTCCTCGAGACGACCGCGCGAGAGGCCGGTGGCGAAGCCGGACAGGAGGGCTGCGTCGGTCCGACCATCCCCGTCGGAATCATTCTTGGGCGAGAAGCCGGAGAAGTGCCGGTATTCCGTGCCGTAGGCGGTGTCGACCGGCACGACGTGGTCGCGGTCGCCCCGCAGCACGCCGAGGGCCACGCCGCGGTCACGGACCTCGGGGAAGCTCGACGTATAAAAGTTGGTGTCACGGGCGCCTGCACGGCCGAAGGTGCCGTGGCGCAGGATGCGGGCCCGCGGGTCGCCGGCGTCGGGGGCCGCCCCCGCGCTCGCGATCCAGGTGTCGAGGATGTGTTTCTGGCTGACGTTGATGGCGAACGACGGCCCGAAGACGAAGAGCTGGATGGCCGTCGTCGCGAGACCGGCCACGAGCAGCACGGCGACGAGGGTCGGCCCGCGCCCGAGCCAGCCGACGGCCGCCTCGAGGCGCTCGGGCGGGAGGCGCAGCCGCGCCAGGAGCGGTCGCCCGCGGGCGTTCAGGGCCAGGAGGCCAGCGACCACGAGGAGGGCCGGAAAGACGGCCGACTTGAAGAGGGCGAGCGGGTGCTCGACGGGTGCGCCCTGGGCGACGACCCACGCGAGCCAGCCCCAGCGGTCGAGCAGCGCGACGGTGAAGGCGGCGAGGACGGTGGCAATGAAGGCCGAGGTGCCGAGCGCGAAACGCTCGACCGTCGGCAGGATGCGCAGCGCGAAGGCTGTCACGGCTCCGATGGCGCCGACCGCCACGAGGACCGGAAATATCGGGTGCGTCGTCCCGGTGTCGCGGATGAAGCGGGTCGCGAGCGCGAGCGCGCCGAGGCCGAAGGCGGCGAGGAGACCCTCGGAGCGATGTCCTGCGAGGCGCGCGAACCCGAGGGCTGCCGCCGCCATGAGGGCCCACGCCGGCCACGCGAGCGGCCCCACCAGCGTCTCGCTCCAGAAATCGGCGGGCGTGTCCGCGAGCGCCACGCCGAGCAGCGCCGCCGTCCCCCAGGCCCCGAGCGCGGTCCCCCAGCCTGCCACAGGGAGCCGCGGGTGCTGCGCGAGCAGGGTTTCGAGCCGCGATGGAGCGCCCGGGGCGACCGGGCGCCGGAAGCGCCAGACCGCGAGGGCAGCCAGCAGCATGATGCCGAGAACACCGACGATCATCATCGGCTCGTGCAGGCTCGTGAAGCGTCGCACGAAATCGCGCTGCCCGGGCCCGAGGAGCTCGAGGTGGCTCGACCCCATCGCGCGGCCATGCGGGCGACCAGCGATGGCGATCGCGGCGATGGCGAGCAGGGTGAGCGTCGAGGCGAGACCGATGGCGAAGGGGCGATCACGCCTGAAGAAGGCGGCGACGCGCGGTGCCAGGTCGCCGAGGCGACCGACGTGGAGCACGCAGAAGGCGGCCGCGAGGGCGAGCGTGGTCTTGAAGGCGAAGCCGAGCGCCAGTCCCTCGGGGAAGCGCGAGGGCCCCTCCTTGGCGAACGGCGGGTCGAAGGCGAACGGGGCGACGAGCGGCTCGGGGCTCTGCTTGAGCTCGTTGCGAAGGATGAAGAACATGAAGAAGAGCGCGAGGGCGGCGAAGGCGCTGCGGTAGCCGCGGGCTGCGACGCGGTCGAGGAAGATGGCGACAGCGAGGGCGGCGGCGGGCGCGGCGGCGAAGTGGAACTGGTCGAAGTCCTTGAGGGTCGCCATGACGGTGACGAGCGGCACGAAGAACCACGCCACGACCACGAGGCCGCCCCGATCCTCGCGGCGCGGCGCCTCGAAGGTCAGCAGTCCGATGGCGACGACGACGACAGGCGACCACGGCGCGAGACCGAAGCCGAGGTTGCGGACGAGGAGGTCGAAGCTGCGGAAGTACGGGGTCGGTCCCTCGGTGAACATGGCCTGCCCGAGACCGAACTGGCGAACGGCGTCATCAGGTCCGGCCCCCGCGAGCAGCGCCGCGAGCGAGGCGGCCGCGAGCCCGGCGACGACCGCGGGGATCCACGCGAGCGGGGCGCGCGCGAGGCGGACGGCTGGCTCGATGGCGGCGAGCAGCGTCAACAGCAACAACCCGTAGAGCCCCTTCGCGAAGAGCCCGACCACGAGGGCGAGCGCGAAGACGCCGAGTGCCGCCGCCCTCGGTCGAAGGCCTGCGTCGTCCTGCAGGGCCGACAGCCGAAGCAGCGCGGCCCCGGCCAGCGTCACCGCGAGCAGGTCGCCCGGCTCCCCCGAGAGCACGCGGGCGTCGCCGAAGAACAGCGGCATCGTGAGCGCGACACAGCCCGCCAGCACGGCCGTCCGGACGCCGTA
The DNA here is from genome assembly GCA_005788935.1 of Pseudomonadota bacterium. The sequence continues at coordinate 13,729 of SYAK01000371.1, read as the reverse complement.
GACCGCGCTCGCCGCCCAGAGCAGCGTCGCGAGCGACAACAGCGCGAGCAGGACGCCCGGGAGGCGGGCCGCGAGCTCGCTCGGACCGAGGAGGTCCATGGCGGCCGCGCGGAGCCACGTGTCGAGCGGCGCGAAGGCCCGCGTCTCGCCATCCTGGCGCAGGACGACGCGCCCGGCGGCGGCGGCGACCGCGGCGCGAAGACCGGACATCAGCGCGGGGTCGGGCCCCCCGTCGACGACGCGGAGGCGCCCGAGGTCGAGAGCGGTGGCCTGGGTGTCCGCGGACGGGCCGGCGGCATCGGGGCCGGCGGCATCGGGGCTCGCGACGTCGGCCTTCGGGGCGGCGTCAGGACCGTCGCGAGTGTCCGCAACAGACGGGTCCGCGGGCGCGTCCGAAGCGGTGGCGGTGGCCCGCAGCAGAGCCTCGATAGCGGCCCGGAGGGTGTCGGCCTGGCCCGCGCCGGCGACGACGATGACCGGGGCTGGGGCCGAGGCGCGGAGCGCCTCGCCGACGAGCGCACCCGCCTCCGCGGCGAGCCCGCTTGGCCCGTCCCGCAGCAGTGCGCCATCGAGGACAAACCCCGCGACAGCGCGCTGGCGCAGCATGTCGACCCCAGCGCGCAGGCGGGCGAGCGAGGCCCCCTCGTCGTCGGGACCGAGGGCCACGTCGGGGCGCCGCGCGATGGCGCCGGCCTCCCGGATCGTGGTGTCGAGGGGATCGCCGAGCTGGGACTCGCCGACCTCGGCCGGGGACGCGACGACGACGACCTCGGGCGGGGCGTTGAGCGCCGTGGCGAGCCACGCCCGGTCCATCTCCCATGGCTCCCAGAGGCCCGGCCCGCCGAGGCCAGCGAGCAGCAGCGCGGCGCCTGCGAGCAGCACCCCGAGGCGCCCCCAACGTTCGATGAAGCCTGATTGCGACACGGCGTGGACCCACGAGGGGGATGAAGTGAAGCGCCCCCGGGCCTCCGCCGGGGCGCGGCAGTGTCGCGCCGATCTCGCCGCGGGGCAAGACCTTCTTCCCGCCGCCTCGGCCTCCCGGTCTCAGGCGCCGCGGACCGAACGCCCGATCACGCCTCGCCCACCGCGAGAGGGAGCGCCTCGAACCACTCGGCGCAGCGCGCGAACTGGTCCGCGTGGCAGCGCAGGTGACCGTCCTCGGGCAGACCCGTGAAGACGCAGGTGTGGGACGGCGCCGCCTCGAGGTTCGCGCAGAGCGCCGCGATCGGCGGGCCAGCCACGATGTCGCCCGAACACGCGGGCAGCGCGCTGCCGCACTCGAACATGCGGAAATGCCCGATCGCGAACCGGTCGGGCGCCACTGCCGCGATCGAGTCCTCGACGGCCTTCGGGACGATCGCGAGGTCGCACGAGGCCGCGGTCGCGCCTGCCCCGCAGTAGCGGGCGAGCCAGCGCGCGTGCGACACGGGGAAGGTGCACGCGCGGCGGCCCACGGCCCCGGTGGCTAGCAGCGCGGCGGTCGCGGCCTGATCATAGGCGCCGTCGAAGAAGCAGCCGCCGGTGACGCGCCGGCCGCGCCACCGGGGCTGCGCGTCGAAGTCGGTGCGCGCCATCAGGATGACGGGCGCCGTCGCGCCGTGGCTGATCCCCTCGACGAGCAGGTCATCGCCCGTCCAGTAGGCCCGCGCCCACGCGCCCGACGTCGCCTCACGGACGGCGCGATCGATGCGCGCGGCCTCGTCGACGTAGGGCGCGGTCCCGGCCCCCTCCGGAGTCTCGAAGTAGTTGATGCACACGGCCGCGTACCCGCGGTCCGCGTACCCGGCGAGGACCCGCCCGTAGCCCTCCCCCGAGCGGCAGCCCATCTCGCCCCCGGAGAAGATGACGACGAGGCGCGCGCATGGGGCGCTCGTGCAGGCCGAGGCGTCCGCGACGAGCGTGCAGCCCTCGTCGACCCCGGTCTCGCCGCGGCACCCCTCGACCTCGAACAGCCCGGTCGCGGGCGGCCGCGCCTCGGTCGCGGGCGCATCCTCGAGCGGCGAGGCGTCGGCGGTCTCCGGCGCAGGGACCTCCGAGGGGACGCAGGCGACCACGGCGACGAGCGGCCACAGCGCCGCGGCGAGGGACAGGCGGGGAGAGCGTGACATGAAGGGCTCCCTGAGGACGGGCCGCCCAAGGCTAGCACCGCGGCATCGTCAGGGCAAAGAGGCCCGGTCGCGCGACCTCGGGCGACCTCGGAGCGGGCGCTTGCGACGACGCCCGGGTTGCGCTCCACTCGGGCTCGTCATGGAGGAAGTCCGCCGATGAAGCCCTCTCGAGAGTCGCCCTTTCCCGTCGTCCGCCGCGCCGACGGGCGCGTCATGCTGTGGAAGAACGGTGGCGGCTCGACGCTCGAGCTGCTGCGCGAGCCAGGCGACCACCCTGACGACCCGCCAGCGCTGCGGGTCTCGATCGCCGACCTGACCGCCGACGGCCCGTTCTCGACCTTCCCGCACGTCGACCGCGTCATCCTGCTGCTCGAAGGAGCAGGCGTTCGCCTGCATTTTCCGGACGTCGAGGTGACGCTCGACCGGCCCGGGGCACCGTTTGCGTTCCCGGGCGAGGTCCCGTGCCACTGTGCGCTGCTGCGGGGCGCCACGGACGACCGCCCCGTGCGCGACCTCAACCTGATGGTCGACCGGCGGCGCCATCGCCTCGACGCGCGCGTGCTGACGGACGAGGCCTTCGAGGCGCCCGCCGAGGGAGCGCGGCATCTCATCGTGGCGCTCGGGGCGGAGGTCGCGTTGACGACCCCGGAGGGTGCGGCCATGACGCTCGCCCGCGGAGACCTGGCGCAGCCCACGGGTGGCGGCCATGTCGCTGGGCGGGCGCTGCTTGCGACGATCACGCCGGCCTGAGCCGCCTGCGACGTTTCGTTTCATCAATGAAACAAAACGTTTCAGATTGAAACAAGCCGTCTCGTGACGCGCCGCCCAGCGCGATGCCCAGCGCGACGCCACGGCCCGCCGAATCCGGGGGTTGTCCCTTGTCGCGGGCCGCGCCGTGCCGCACCATGCGCCCCATGGCCGATCCCGCTGTCCCCTCCGCGTCCTCCGACCTCTCCACCCTCACCGGCCGTGTCCAGCTCCCGGCCGAGCTCGCCCGGGCCCCCGGGCTCAAGCGCCTCGACTGGATCCTGAGCCTCCCTGAGCCAGCCGCCTTCGTGGGCGCGCTCGCGCCGCAGGAGCTTTATGCGTGGCTGTGTGACATCGGCAAGGACGACGCCTATCCGCTGCTGGAATATGCCGACGCCGAGCAGCTCCGCGGCCTCGTGGACCTCGACGCCTGGGACAAGAACGCGCTGCAGCTGCCACGCGTCCTCGAGTGGCTCGACCTCGCGCGCGCCGTCGACCTCGAGACCGCACAGCGCTTCATCGCCGCGCAGGACGACGAGCTCTTCCTGTGGCTCTTCACGGACGGCGTCGAGGTGCTTCCAGCCGACACCGACCTCGACTTCATCCCCGACGACCGCGCCCTCTTCCACACCCCCGACCGCATGTACGTCATCACGGTCCCGCGCGGCCACGCGCTCGAAGACCGGGTCCCGCAGCTCGTCGAGCTCATGTGGTCGGCCGACATGGCGCGCTCCCGAACCCTGCTTCAGCAGGCGCAGTTCGAGCTGCGCTCGGCCAACGAGGAGGAGCTGCTGCGCTTTCGCAACGCCCGGCTCACCGAGCTCGGCTTCGAGCCGCCCATCGAGGCCCTCTCGGTCTACGCCTACGAGCCGCCGATCGCCGCGCGCGAGGCGGTTCATGCAGATCTCAAGACGGCGCCGCCAGCCTTCGGTCGCGCGCCGTCTCCCCTGCTGACCCACCAGGCGACCGACCTGACGCTGCGCGGCGTGACCGCACCCGACCTGCTCCGCGCCGCCATCCTGGCCCTCCCCGAGGCCGACAGGCTGCGCACCGGCGACGCGCTCGCGGCGCTCGCGAACAAGGTCTTCATGGCCGACGTCGGCGACCTGTCACGCGTCGACGACCTGCCGCTGACGAGCGCCCGCGCGGTCGCGATCGCCAACCTCGGGCTCGCCTGGCTCGCGGACGAGTCGGTCGACGTCGCGGTCGAGATCCTGCGCCGCCGTAACCCCGAGTTCGCGTTCCGCGTCGGCCACTCGCTCATCACGGGCCTCGTGCGGCGCGCCCGCCCGCTCGGTCGCCGCGCGGGGGTGCTGCTCGACTTCCACGTCTTCGGGCCACCGATCGACGACCTGCTCGACGGGCTGCTGATGCCCCGCCCGCTCTTTCCGGAGGCCCTCGACGACGAAGGCCGCGTGGGGTGGCGAGCCTTCACGACGCCCGCGGACCTCGCGCTCGCCGAGACCCACCTGCGCGAAGGGGACGAGACGCTGACGTGGTTCGAGACCGCCTTCGGCTTCAGCCCCGAGGCGCTCGGCGCCATCTCCGGGCTCTCGGACGACGAGCGTCGTCGCGTCCGCCTCGACACCCTCTTCCGGACCGCCGTGGCGCACGCGCTGCTCCACGACCGCGTCAGCTTCGAGCCGCTCGCCGCGGATGCCGTCCGGGCCTTCGCGCGCCTCGCCTTCACGGCCGACGGTGCGGCCTCGCCCGCCCTGTCCGTCGTCCGGAGTCAGGCCGAAGGCGCGCCAGCCGGCGTCCGGAGCTTCGTCGACCGCGCGCTCGCGACGCTGACCGACGCCCTAGCGGGCATCCTGCCGTCCGACCTCGACCCGCGCTACGCGTCCGAGCTGTTGCTCGTGCGCCGTGAGAGCTCCGCTAGCACTGACTCGGGGCCGACGGTCCACTGACCGGCTCTGCGTGGCCCGAGCCAGCAGCTCGGTCGGGCTACGCGACGCAGTCGCCACGAACGCGAAGAGGCCGCCCCGGTTTCCCGGGAGCGGCCTCTCGCGTGCGCGCGGCGAACCGAGGCTCAGGCCTTGGCGAAGTACCCGCTGAACACGAACGCGATGACGAGCGCGTAGATGACCAGCGACTCGATCAGCGCGAGGCCGAGGATCATCGGGGTGAAGATCTTGTCGGCCGCGCCGGGGTTGCGGGCGATGCCCTCGAGGGCCGCGGCCGCCGTGCGACCCTGCGCGAGGGCGCCAGCGACGGCGGCGATGCCGAGACCGAAGCCAGCGGCGAGGGCGATAAAGCTGCCCTGCGTGAACTGGTTGTCGGCGGCGCCCTCGGAGGCGAAGGCGACGGGGGCGACGAGGCAGAGGGTGACGAGCGCGAGGAACGCGGTGGCGATCGCTTTCTTCATGATTCGGATACTCCTGTCAGACTCACTCGGGAACATGCCGGGTCACCCGACCCGGCGAAAAGGGCGGCGCCTTGCCGCGCCAGCTGGGGCCGAGGGCCGCGCTCAGTGCGCGTGGGCGTGGTGCCCGCCGTCGGCGTGATCGTGATTGTGCGCGTGGTCGTCGTGGTCGTGGTCGTGCTCCTCGACGGCGAGCGACACGTACACGATGAAGAGCAGGGTGAAAACCACGGTCTGCACGACGCAGACCATCAGCCCGAGCGCCATCAGCGGGATCGGGATGAGCGGGAGCCCGAAGCTCATGAAGATGAAGAGCACCTGGTGGTCGCCGAACATGTTGCCCATGAGGCGCAGACCGAGCGAGAGCGGGCGAACGCAGTGGGAGATGAGCTCGATGACGATCATGACCGGCGCGAGCGCGATCATCGGGCCCATGAAGTGCTTGAGATACTTGATGAGCCCCTGCGACTTGATGCCCTGGGAGGTGTAGAACAGGAACGCGCCGAGGCCGAGGGCGAGCGTCGTGTTGAAGCTCTGGGTCGGCGGTACGGAGCCCGGCAGCAGCCCGAGCAGGTTGCTGATGAGGATGAAGACGGCCGCGGCCGTGACGAGCGGCAGGTACTGCAGCGCCTTGGCGCGCGGCATCATGCTCGTCATGAGGCCGAGGATGGCCTCGGTGACGACGTCGAAGAAGGCCGCGGCGCTCCACGTGCGCGGCGGAACGACCGCACCCTTGACCGCACGGCTCGCGGAGAGCGCCATGCCGAGGCAGATCAGGAACGCGACGACGCCGAAGAAGATGTGGCCGACGTTGATCTTCTCGGCCGGGTCCTTGTCGACGAAGGAGGGGCCCATGGCGGCTGCGACCTGGTCCCGAAAGGACTTGGGCAGCTCCTTGCCGAGCCACCAGTGGTGGTCTTCGGGGGCCTTGCGCGACTTGGCGCTGTGGCCGTGGGCGCCCTGGTCGTGACCGTGGGCCTCGGCGCCATGGTCGTGGCCGTCGTCCCCGTGCTTGTGGTCGGGACCCTCGGCCTCGTGCTGTGGCGCCCCGGCGCTCGCGTCGGCGCTGGCGAGTGTGCCCGCACCGAAGGACAGCGCGAGGGCGAGCGACGCCAGGATGTTGCGGGTGGCGGTGCGCGGTGCGTTCAAGACCGTTGCTCCTGCTGTGAGGCGTATCTGCTGACGACCCGACCGCCAGCCTGCTGGGCGCCAGAGGGCTGGGCGGCGGCGGGGGCGGGTTCGAGGCTGCGAAGGAAAGCGATCCAGAGCGCGGCTGGCAGCACCGTCGAGAAGCCGACGAGGAAGCCGACGCTGTCGACCGGGAGGCGCGAGAGGACGACCCACACGACCGAGCCGAGCAGGGCGAGCTTGGCCGCGAACAGGACGGCGTAGCGGCTGCGACTGCCTGCTTCGGCGGCGATCAGGCGGCGCGTGAGCCAGACCATGCCGCGCAGGTTGAACGCGCCGAGGAGCCCGCCCGCCAGGACGCCGTAAAGGAAGGGCCCGAAGCCCGCGAAGAGGTGCGACACGACGAGGGCCACGCCGACGAGGGCGAGATTGACGCCCTCGAGGGTCCGGGCGAGGCGCTCGCCTTGTGACAGCGCGCCGGTCGGAGCCGTCATCGGGCGCCCCCGGAGACGGAGTAGCGGCTCTCGCCGGCCGCGCGGGGCGCGGGAAGCGTGACGGCCGGGGTCGCAGCGGAGGTGCGTGCGAGGTGGTCGCGCGTCTGCCGCCAGGTCCGGATGACGGCCTTGGCCGCCGCCCCGACGCCTGCGATGACAAAGAACACCATGCCCCAGGGGCCATGCCCGAAGTGGTTGTCCCACACGTGCCCGAGATAGGCGCCGAGGGCCACGGCCATCACCATCTCGACCCCGAGGGACATCGCGTCGGTCTGCCGGCGGATCGCGCGCCAGTCGCGACGCTCGGGCGCGCGGGCGGTCTTCTCCGGGGCTGTGGTGACGGTCGACATGACTTGCGGGGCGCCTGGGTTCGGGAGGCGCGCGGCAGGTATCACGGGGTCCGAAGACGCGTCAACCCGGAAACGAGACAAGCCGGCCTCGGCCTTGCAGGCCCGCGCCGCAGGCCGACGACGCGGCGGTGGGATGGCGATTCGAGCGGGGGTCGGGCGCGGTCGGGCGCGCTGTGGACTTGACCCACGGGTGTCTTTGGCATGTCTTTGGAGAAGGGCGCGGGTGCGCGGCGCGGACTGTCCACTCCGGGGGCGGTTCTGGCGACGCGAGGGATGCGGGGGCACCGGATGAGGCGTGAGCGTTGGACGAGGGCGATGCTGATGATGTCCGGGGCGGTCCTCGCGCTGGCTGGGTGCGAACCGGCGGGCCAGGCCAGGGGAGACGCGGGCGTCTTGGCGACCGATGCGGCAGACCCGCCCGGGGAGGACGCTGCCACGGGCGAGCTGCCCGCGGCCTCAGACGTCGGCGCCGACGTCGCCTCGGACGACGCCGGCCTCGCATCGGATGGTGTGGGGCTGGACGAGGACGCTCTGGATGCGCAGCTCGCTGGGCCTGACAGCGGTGAGGACGACACCTCCCCCGACAGCGGGGAGCCCGACGCAGGCCCGCTGGGCGGGGACGACGCGCAGGACGACGCGCAGGACGACGCGACGGGCGGCGACGACGCACCGGGCGGCGACGCGGGCGCGGTCGACGACGCAGGCGACGCTGCGGCAGAGGTCGAGGATGCCGGCGCGATCGAAGACACCACCACGGTCGATGCAGGTCCGGGGGACGCGGTGGTGGTTCCTTTGCCGCCCTGCGAGCCGCCGCTCGCGAGTCGCGCCGAGCGCTGGGTCGGTCCGCGGTCGGCCACGCGGGTCACCGTGACGGGCGGTACCGGCCGGTACCGACATCGCCTCGTCGCGGCGCCCTCGGGCGGCATCGTGCAGGGGTCGACGGGCGAATACATCTCGGGCCCGACAGCCCCCGTGATCGACGTGGTCGAGACGACCGACCTGGGCTGCGAGGGGCGGACCGAGACGCGCGTGAACGTCGCGGCGGCGCTCGAGGCCTTGCCAGCGATTGCACGCGTGGCCTCTGGCGGGCGCTTTCGGCCGGTCGTCCGAGGCGGGTCGGGGGTGTGGGACCTGACGATCGTGGAAGGGGGCACGGGTGACGGGCGCGTCGTGGCGCCACCCGAGGACGTCCCGTGGCTCGAGGCGACAACGGTGGGCACGGTGCGGCTCGAGGTCGTGGACTCACGCACGGGACAGCAGGCGTCTGTCGCGGTGACGGTCACGACGGACGTGGTGCCCGCAGCCGACCCGCCGCGCGTCGTGGCCCCGCTCGGGACGAGCTGGCCGGTGCGCACCCTCGACACCAGCGGCTTCACCGAGGTGGTACGCGAGACCTTCGTGCCGGCCGAGGGCGGCCCACAGCTGGTGCCGCGGCCCGACGGGGCGGTCTGGAGCGCCGACGGGACTGGCAGGGCCGCCATCGTGCTGCAGGACCTCTGCCTCGACACGCCCTTTGGCCAGGATGTCGAGGTCGTCGACGGCTTTGGCCCAGCGCCGGTGGTCCAGGGGCAGGTGCTCGATCGGTGGGCCGCGCATGCGCCAGGCGACATCGATGGCGACGGGCGGGCGGATCTCATCCTCGGGGCCCCCGAGCTGGCGTCGACGCACCTTCAGAGCGGGACTGTCCAGATCTGGCGCGGCCGGGAGGGCGGGCTTCAGCCCGAGACACCGCCAGATCGCGTGATCGCTGGCGAGACGCGGGCCGAGCACTTCGGGCAGGCGGTCGCGACAGGCGACTTCGACGACGACGGGCTGCGCGATCTCGCCATCGGCGCGTCGGGCTTCAGGAATTTTGCGACGGGCGTGACGGCGGGGCGCGTAGTCGTCTACCCCGGCGTCGAGGGGGCCCTGTTTGGCGACACCCCGGTCACGACGCTCCAGGGGACGCGAGGCAGCGACCTCTTCGGGTTCGCGCTGGCCGCGTGCGACTTCAACGGCGACGGCTACTCCGACCTCGCCGTGGGCGCCTACGACCACGAGGACGCGACGGCGTCTCCGGTCACGAACTCGCAGGGCGCCGTGCATCTCGTCGCGGGCGGCCCGGCAGGGCTCGGGTCGACGCCGACGCAGACGGTCTTCGGCGCCATCCCGGTCGAGGGCGTGTGGCAGCGGCAGGCCGATCTCGCCTTCGGACGGACCCTGGCGGCGGGCGATCTCGACGGTGACGGGGCGTGCGACCTGGCGGTCGGGAGCCATCTGGCCGCAGGAGGGGACGGCTACGTTTGGATTCTGCGCGGGGACGATGCGGGGGCTGGGCTGGTGAGCCCGATCCCGGTCGCGGTCTGGAAGGGGGCCGAGACCGGACGTTTCGGGCACGCGCTCGCTATCGGGGACCTCGATGGGGATGACCTCGCCGATCTCGCGGTCGGGCAGCCCTACTACGCCAAGACCGGGGTCGTGGCCGACAACCACGGCGGGGTTCGCGTCAAGCGCGGAGGACCGTGGCTCGGCGATGCCGCCTCGGCGATCCTCGGTGACGCCGATTTCGACGTGCTCTTCACGGGCCCTGGGCAAGCTTCGGCCGACACGAACGACGAGTTCGGCTTCCGGGTCGAGATCGGCGACGTGACGGGCGACGGGCGCGCCGACCTCGTGGTGACCGGCATCGTGGACGAGCTCGCCTGCACCGGGTGCGTCGCGAGCGCGGGCGCTGTCCACCTGTTCCCGGGGCGCGCCGACGGGTGGCCTGCCGCACTCCCGACGGCGGGCGTCACCTCGGGTGTCGCAAGCGACCGGGTCGGCATCGCGCTCGCCATCAGCCCGGCCCTCGACGTGACCGCCACGCCACGCCTCTTCGCGGTGGCGGCTCGGGACGACAGCGCTGGCCCTGACGCGGGTCTCGCGCTCGTGGCGGACTTCGCGACCGCGACCAACGTCACGGGCTCGGCCCGCGTCGGCCTGAGGATGCAGATCTCGGCTGGCGGATGGCGCACCGGCGCGGCACTGGCGGGTCTGCCAGACCTCGACGGGGACGGTCTCCCGGAGCTCGCCGTCGGGTCGCCCTTCGGGTCGAGCCGGGTCTCGAACGCCATGCAGCTGCAGAACGGACTCGTGACGATTCATCGCGGGACCCCCGACGGTCATGCGCGCGACGCGTTCCAGACCCTCAGCGCCTTCCGGCGCAACAGCGGGTCTGACCGGGCCGGTCACGATCTCGCGACGTTGCGCGACTTCGACGGGGATGGCCGACCCGACCTCGCCGTGGTCGCGCGGTCGGAGGACATGGCCGCGACCTACGGCACAGGCCACGAGAGTCCGCCCGCCTGCAACGTCGCGGGCACCGATACGGGGGCGGTCCTCGTCTTCAACGCGAACGCGGGCGGCGGTCTCGACGCCGAGCCGTCCTTCGTGCACTTCCTGCCGCAGGCGTCGCAGGTCACGGAGGCCGTGACATCCGCGGACTTCGATGGCGACGGGCTGAGCGACCTCATCGTCGCGTCGCGCCTCCAGGACCGGTCTGGCGCGTCCAACACGGGCGCGGTCGAGGTCGTCCCTGGACGAGCCCGGTCGTCTGGCGGCGTGACGACGGTCTCGTGTGCAGCAGCCTTCCGCCTCATGGGGCTCGTGGCCGAGGACGGTTACGGGGCCGCGGTCGCAGCCCTCGGGGACCTCGACGACGACGGGTGCGACGACATCGCGGTGGGTATCCCGGGCGCAGACTGGCCGTCGCTGACGAACGTCGGCGCGGTCGAGGTGGTCTTCGGAGCTGGCGCGCGGTGCCGCACAGCGACGGTGCGACGCGCGATGATCCAGGGGCTCGGCGCCTCGACCCAGTTCGGACTCGCGCTGCACGCCGTGGACCTCGACGGGGACGGCCGCCGCGAGCTCGCGGTCGGTGGACCATTCTGGCGCCCGGGCAGCGTCACGGGCGGTGGGGCGTGGGTCGTGTCGGGGGCCAGACTCGCGGCGCTGGCAGCCGTCGCGGCCCCACGCGAGGACGCCACGCCCTCGACCATGGTCACGCCCGTGGCCGGGGCGAGCGGCCTTGGCGGGGCCTCTGTCGTGGGTCTCGCGTCGGGGGAGGCGCTTGGCACGGCTGTGGTGCTCGTGCCGCCCAACCCGGCTGCACCACGCGACGCGGGCCCGTTGCTCGCGGTCGCGGTGCCCGAGGCGCGGCTTGAGGGCGCGATCGTGGGAGGTGTCGTGCGAGTGTTCGCGGTCACCGTCGACGGCACGGGCGAGGTCCGGATCGCCGTGCGGGCGACGCTGGTGGTGCCGGGGGAGGCCCACCTCGCGATGAACGGTGTGCGACTCGCGGCGACAGCGGCGAGCGGACGCGCGGGGCGGCGCCTCATCCTCGGCCTGCCGGAGTCGCATCTCGTCGGGGTCGCCTCGGGGGCCACCGTGGCCTTCGACCTCGACAAGCCCCCTCCCCTGCCGCCGGTCGGGAGCGGGCCGTGACCCGGTTCATCACGGCGCTCGCCGCGGCTGGGCTCGCCACGCTCACAGGCGCATGCACGATCCCGGCCGACCTGCCCGCGGCTCCCGAGGACCTGGCCGAGGATGCAGGCGGCGCCGAGGCAGGCGTCGAGGGCTCACCCGAAGGAGACGCGGCCGCACCCGATGGCGCGGACCCACTTGATGCCGCGCGCGGGGACGTCGACGGACCGGGGAGTCCGGACGACACCGCCGAGGCCCCGCCCGACATGGCGCCCGGTGGGCCGGAGGATGTGTCCGCGCCGGCCGATGACGCCAACGCCGGGCCCGATGACGCCAACGCCCCGCCCGACGACGACGCTGCGAGCGGCACCGACGACGACGCGACGACGCTGGACGGCACGCCTCAGGCCGACGACGCGAGCGTCCCGGACACCTCGGTGACCCCGAGCGGACCGTGTGCCCAGCCGATCGCGTTCGTCGAACCGGTGCGTTTCCTCGAGCCACTGCAGTTCACGGTCCTCAAGGTCACTGGCGGCTCGGGCGACCACAGCTTCGCGCTCGTCTCGGGAGGCCACACAGGAGCACGCGTCCACGCGCTCCTCGGCACGTTCCTGGCCGGGCCGGAGTCCGGCGAGGTCGCGGTGCGGGTCCTTGACCGACGCTGCGGCACCTCGGCCGACATGGTCGCGCACGTGACGCCGACCCTGACGGTGATGCCTGAAATCGCCACCATCGAGCCCGGTCGCGGCCGCATCCGCCACGCGGTCTCCGGAGGCTCGGGGCAGTGGCGCGTCAGCGTGTCGGCGGTCGCGGCTGGTGCGACCGCCGCCGCGCGCGTCGAAGCGGACGGAACGATCATCGCGGGGGATGTCGAGGAGACCCTCAGGGTGGTGGTCGAAGACCTCGCGACGGGTCGCATCCGAGAGGCTCGCCTCACCGTCGTGGCCGGGGGTGGCCTGCGCGTCGATCCGGCCGCCCTGGCGCTGCCCGTCGGTGAGGGTTGGCCCGTCTCGGGGCGCGGCGGCAGTGGCCTCAGCGCGGTGACGGCGCCAGGTCCGGCGCCTGGGACCGAGGCCGTCGTCGGTGTCGCGGGCGCGAACCTCACGGCACTCGCCCCGGGCCGGGTCGATCTCGTGGTCGAAGACGTCCACACAGGTGAGCGCGTGCACCTGCCTGTCGAGGTCATCGCTGCGCCCGTGGTCGCGCTGCACCCCGCGGGGGACCTGAAAGAGGGCGGCGCCGCGCTGACCACCGACATCGACGGCGACGGGCATCGGGAGGTCGTCGTCGGCGTGACCGAGAGCGACCTCGGGGCCTGGGATGGCGGGGCCATCTTCATCTATCGCGGGACCGAGACGGGCCCTTCGCCCGAACCTGGCACGGTTATTGCTTCGGAATCCCGGACGGAGGAGCTCGGGACCTCCCTCGCAGCTGGCGACGTCAATGGCGATGGCTACGCGGACCTCGTGGCCGGCGCGCCACTCGCCGATGGCCCCGGCCTCGACCGTGGTCGCGTGTCGCTGTGGTATGGGCAGGCCGACGGCGGGGTCTCCCCGAAGCCGGATTGGTCATGGTTCGGCGAGACCAACTCGGACCAGCTCGGGCTCGCGGTCGGACTGTGCGACGTCAACGGGGACGAGCGCCTCGACCTCCTCGTGACCGCGCGCTTCGCGGAGGACGAGGAGCGCACGCCCGTCGTCGCCAACACCGGAGGATTGTTCGTATTCCTGGGCTACACCACCGGCTTTCGCAGCGAACCCGACCAGGTCATCTGGGGGGCGGTCCCCGAAGAGGGTGTCATGCGCCCGCGGGCGATCGGCCTCGGGCGCGCCCTCGCGACAGGCCACGTGGATGGGGACGGGCGATGTGATGTCGCCATCTCGGGGTTGAGCTACAGCGCGGGCGATGGCCGCTCGAACGACGGCATCGTTTACGTCTATCGCGGACGCGGCCCTGACAGCTTCGGCCCTGGCGGGCTCGCCTCGACCCCAAGTCTCGTGGTCCGCGGTGACGAGGTCGACTCGGGGGCGCAGCTCGGCGTCTCGCTCGCGCTCGGCGATCTCGACGGCGACATGCGGGACGAGCTCGCGATGGGCG
>SYAK01000370.1 GCA_005788935.1 Pseudomonadota bacterium | reverse complement strand
GCAGAAGAAGCAGGAGGCGAACGCCCACGACGTGGTCGGCGAGTACCTCGTGGCGCGCCATGGCGAGGGTGCGACCTGTCACGTCGTCCACCGCATCGACCGCGACACTTCGGGGGTGCTGCTCTTCGCCTGCACGCCCGAGGCCGAGGTGCATCTCCGCGACCAGTTCGCCGCCCACACCCCCGAGCGGGTCTACTGGGCCATTGTCGCAGGCAGCCCAGCCCCGCGCGGGACCGACCCGCGTCGCGCAACGGTCGGCGGCCACTGGGAGAACTGGATGCGCTGGGACGCGGAGACGAACCGGCAGCTTCCGACGCCGCCGGACGCCCCCGAAGCGAGCCTCGCGCGCGCCGCCTGGCGCTGGCTCGGGTCGACCTGGAACCCGGACGCCGACGCGCAGCCAGCCGCCGTGAGCCTGCTCGAGGTCCGCCTCGAGACCGGGCGCCGCAACCAGATCCGCCTGCAGGCGGCGCTCGCGGGTCACCCGCTCATCGGCGAGCGCCAGTACCACCCGCCGCGCGGCGCGGTCCGTCCGACGCTGCCCGCGAACCTGCCCGCGACCGCCCGCCAGGCGCTGCATGCCCGCAGCCTGACCGTCACCCACCCGGAGCGCGAGGCCCCCGTGACCTTCACCGCGCCGCCGCCGCCAGATCTGGCCAAGCTGCTGAAGTACATCGGCTTTCACGCCTGAGGTACCCATCTGACGGCGCGCTCCGGGCCGCCGGGGGGGCGCCCTCGCGCTGGCGCGTCACGACGGCCCCGTTCCGGCCGCGGTCTTCGCTTCACGGCGGCGCGAAATCGTTCTAGGATCGAAACCTGCCGGCGCCGCGCGCGCGGTCCCGGTGACACAGACCGCGCTCGTCAGCACGAAGCCTCGGGGGACCGCTTGAACATCGTGGAGCTCATCGCGAAGAAGCGCGACGGAGGGATCCTCTCGGACGAGGAGATCCGTCATCTCATCAACGAGTACGCACACGACCGCGTGCCGTCCTACCAGATGGCCGCGATGGCGATGGCGGTCTACTTCCGGGGGCTCGACGCGCGCGAGACCGGCACGTGGACCCACGCGATGCTGCACTCAGGGCGCGTCCTCGACCTCTCGGAGCTGGGGCCGGGCCGCGTCGACAAGCACTCGACGGGCGGCGTCGGCGACAAGATTTCGCTGCCGCTCGCGCCAGCAGCGGCGGCCTGCGGCGTCATCGTGCCGATGGTGGCGGGCCGCGGGCTCGGCCACACGGGCGGCACCGTCGACAAGCTCGAGGCCATCCCCGGCTATGACGCGTCGCTGCCTGTCGAGCGTTTCAAGGCCATCCTCGCCGACGTCGGCTGCTGCATCATCGGTCAGACGGAAGAGATCGCACCCGCCGACAAGCGCCTCTACGCGCTGCGCGACGTCACGGCGACGGTCGAGTCGATCCCGCTCATCTGTGCCTCCATCATGGGCAAGAAGCTCGCCGAGGGCATCGAGGGCCTCGTCCTCGACATCAAGGTCGGGGCGGGCGCCTTCATGCGCACCCTCGAGCAGGCCCGCGAGCTCGCCCGCGCGATGATCGCCGTCGGCGAGGCGACGGGCTGCCGCGTCATCACCATCCTGACGCGCATGGACGAGCCGCTCGGGCGCCTCATCGGCAACTCCCTCGAGGTCGAGGAGTCCATCGCGACGCTGCGCGGCGAGGGCCCGCCCGACATCGAGGAGCTGACCGTGGTCCTCGGCGGCGCGATGGTCGAGATCGCCCGCGGCGTCTCGGCCGAGGAGGGCCAGGCGGCCATCCGCAAGAGCCTCCATGACGGCACGGCGCTCGACCGCTGGGATCGGATGGTGGCGGCGCAGGGCGGCGACCAGACGCGCATCCCCCGCCCCGAGCATTCGGTCGTCATCCGCGCCGGCCAGGCGGGCTTCGTCACGGCCATCGACAGCAAGACCCTCGGGCTCGTCGCGACCGCGCTCGGGGCTGGGCGTCTCAAGGCGGGTGACGTCATCGACCCCGTCGTCGGAATGCGCGTCGAGGCCAAGGTCGGCGACCGGGTGGCCGCCGGCGACCCGCTCGCGACGCTGTACTACGGGGCCGCGCGCCCGCCTGTCGAGGCACAGCTCGTTCGCATCCGGGATGCTTATGAAATCGGCGACGTAGCACCCGGTCCGCGCCCTCTCATCCTCGAGCGCTGGGGCTGAGCGACCTGTCAGAA
Organism: Pseudomonadota bacterium; assembly: GCA_005788935.1. The sequence goes on along the minus strand of SYAK01000370.1, from coordinate 16,316 downwards.
AGATCATTGGAGTACCAACGACCATGAGTCATCACGAAGGTTTGAGTCCCTACGACCAGCTCCAGCAGGCGGTCGCCTTCGTCCGGTCCCGCTCCGGGCTCGTGCCAGTCCTTGGCGTCGTCGCTGGCAGCGGCCTCGGCGCGCTCGCGGGGCTCGTCGAGGGCGCCGTCCGCATCCCGTTCGGGGACATCCCGCACATGTTCGCGCCCACCGTCGTGGGGCACGCGGGCGAGCTCGTGCTCGGCCACCTCGCGGGGCTGCCTGTCGCCGTCCTCGCGGGGCGCATCCACGGCTACGAGGGGCACTCCCCCGACGAGGCGGTCTTCGGCGTGCGGCTCGTCGGGCTGCTCGGCGCGCGGAAGTTTCTCGTGACGAACGCGGCGGGCGGCGTCGACCCGTGGCTGAAGCCCGGGGCCCTCTGCCGCATCTCGGACCACATCAACCTGACGGGCCGCAACCCGCTCGTCGGGCCGAACGTCGCGCAGCTCGGGCCGCGCTTTCCGGACATGTCCCACGCCTACTGCCCGACGCTCGGGGCGCTCTTCGAGACAGCGGCCGCCGAGGCGGCGGTCCCACTGCATACGGGGGTCTACGTCAGCGTGCTCGGTCCGTCCTACGAGACGCCCGCCGAGGTGCGCATGCTGCGAGTCCTTGGCGCGTCGCTCGTCGGCATGAGCACGGTGCATGAGACCATCGCGCTCAACCACATGGGCATCAAGGTCGTGGGTCTCTCGTGCGTCACGAACCATGCGGCCGGTGTGTCGGCCCAGACGCTCGACCACGCCGAGGTCGCCGCGACAGCCAATGAGGCCGGGCCGCGGCTGCTGGCGCTCGTCACGGGCTTCGCGCGCCTGCTCGCCGCACGGGAGGGCGACGCATGAGCGGCGCTGTGACCGGCAACTCCGACGCCGACCTCGTCGCGGCGGCGCTGGCCATCCGCGCGCGCGCCCACGCGCCCTACAGCCGCTTTGCGGTCGGGGCGGCGCTCAGGGCGTCCGACGGGCGTGTATTCCTCGGCGTCAACGTCGAGAACGCGAGCTTTCCGGTCGGGTGCTGCGCCGAGCGGACGGCCCTCGGGACCGCGGTCACCGAGGGCGCCTCGGGCTTTGATCTCGTCGTCGTCGCGACCGACGCGCCCGTCGCGGTGATGCCGTGCGGCATGTGCTCGCAGGCGCTCTACGAGCTCGCGCGCGACGCCCGCGTCATCGCTGTCACGACAGGGGGGCTCCGACGCGAGGCGCAGGTGCGCGAGCTGCTCCCGTTCGCCTACGACGGCGAAGGGCTGGTGCAGCGATGAACGTGCTGATCCGCGGCGGGACGGTCGTCGCGATGGACGACGCCATGACCGTCGGGGTCCGCGACGTGCGCGTTCGCGGGCGGGCCATCGTCGAGGTCGGCGCGGGGCTGAAAGCCGCGAGCGACGAGGCCATCGTGGACGCGACGGGCTGCGTCGTGCTGCCCGGCTTCGTGCAGACGCACGTGCATCTGTGCCAGACGCTGTTTCGCAACCTCGCTGACGATCTTGCGCTGCTCGACTGGCTCGCCGAGCGACTCTGGCCCCTCGAGGCGTCGCACTCCGCGGCCACGCTGCGGGCCTCGGCCGAGCTCGGGATCGCCGAGCTGCTGCTCGGTGGCACGACCGCGATCGTCGACATGGGCACGGTGCGTCACACCGAGGCGGTCTTCACGGCGCTCGCGGGCGGCGGGCTCCGGGCGGTGGCCGGGAAGTGCATGATGGACGACCCCGGCGGGCCCGAGGGGCTGCGGGAGGAGACCGAGGCGAGCCTCACCGAGTCGCTGGCGCTGGCCGAGCGCTGGGATGGGTTCGATCATGGCCGCATCCGTTACGGGTTTGCGCCACGCTTCATGATCTCGTGCACCGACGACCTCATCCGGCGCGTCGCCGAGGAGGCCGAGAAGCGCGGGCTGTGGATTCACACCCACGCGTCCGAGAACAAGGACGAGGTCAACGTCGTCCGCGCCCGCACCGGCGGCAAGAAGAACGTCCTGGCACTCCGCGACCTCGGCGTCCGCGGGCCGCGCGCCATCCTCGCGCACTGCATCCACGTCGACGGCGAGGAGATCACCGCCCTCGCGACCGACGGGACGCGCGTCGCGCACTGCCCGAGCTCGAACCTCAAGCTCGCGAGCGGCCTCTGTGACGTGCCGCGCCTGCGTCGCAGCGGGGTGCATGTGTCGCTTGGCGCGGACGGCGCCCCCTGCAACAACCGCCTCGACATGTGGACCGAGATGCGCACCGCCGCGCTGCTGCAGAAGCCGCGCTACGGGCCGATGATCATGCCCGCCGAGGAGGCGCTGCATCTCGCGACGCGGGCGGGCGCCGAGGCCATCGGGCACGGCCACGACCTCGGACAGGTGAAGGCCGGGTTCCTCGCGGACCTGCAGGTGGTGGGGCTTGACGATGTGCTCGACGGCCCGGGCGGGACCACTATCTCTCGCCTCGTCTACGCGACCGAGCGGGCGTCTGTCCGCCACGTCTTCGTCCAGGGCGAACACCTCGTCAATCGCGGGGCGCTCGTGCGCTGGGACAAGTCGGCCATCGGCGAGCGGGCGCGCAAGGCGCTCTCGGAGTGCGTGGCCCGGGCGGGCTTCGCGCCTCAGGGTTGAGTCGGCGGAGCGGACGTCACATGGCAGCGGGGCCGTCGACATCGTGCGCCCGGACGCGGGGGAGCTGGCCAGGGGTCGGCCTGCTCGTGGCGTGCCTCGTGATTGTGCCAGGCTGCGGGGCGGGCGACGCGCTACCCCCCGAGGATCTCTCGGAAATACCGCGCTGTCCGCCCATCGACAGCTACCTCGCGGACCTCGACGCGCTCGTCGACAGCGGGGCCCTCGCGGGGCTTGCGGGCGTGGTTCGCGAGGCCTTCCCCGACGATGTCCGCCGTGACCTCGTCGAGTCACTGCTGCGGCTCATGCGGGGGCTCGAGCGCGGGTCGCTCGGGGCGGTCGCGGACGCTGTCGCCACGCTGCCCGATGACGCCTCGGCGGCCGACGCTGACGGGTTGCAGCCCCAACTCGGGCGGGTCCTCGCGTGGCTCGTCCGCCCAGACCCACGGGCCGACGCGCTCGCCCTCGCGCGCCGCGTCGTCGCGACGTGTGAGGGCGGCCCTCCGCTGCGGTTGCTCGCGCGCCTCCTCGAGGACGGGCCGCTTGTCGACGCGCTGCTCGGTCTCTTCCGGTCGGAGACCGTCGCCGAGGCGCTTCGAACGCTGACGGTCGAGACGGAGGGCGGCCTCGCGAGCGGGCGCGAGGCGACCGCGGCGCTTGTCCGCAACCTGCTGCTCGCTGCGACGCAGCCGTCCTTCCGCGTCGAGACGGTCACGGGGCTGCTCGGCTTCGTGGTCGACCTCGAGGCACCCGCGTGGGCCCCGCTCGTCGACGGGCTGACAGCAGCCCTCGACGTCGAAGGCCTCGCCGCGGCGCAGGGCCTGCTCGCGTGCATCCATCGGGCCGATCCGGACCGGGTGCTCGGCGCGACGCTCCACGACCTGCTGACCTCGGGGGTCCTCACGGCCGCGGTCCCCGACGGCCTCGCAGCACCGCCCTCCGAGGCGGCCGTCGTGGCGGCGTTGCGGGCGGCGGCCGCTCAGGTCGTCGGCACGCTCGCGGATGATCCGATCGCCCGCCGAGGTCTCGCGGAGGCCTTCGCCGTGATGCTGCAGGTGCCACATGCGGGGCCAGCGCTGCGCGATCTCGCGACGCTGCTCGCGGCCTCCGGGCTCGACGGGCTGCTCGACCTGGTGCTCGACCTCGTGTCTGGGCGCTGCCGTCGATGAGGTGCTTGCGCCTGATCTGGTGGGGTATCGCGTCATTGATGGCGCAAAATGCCCACGCGAATCCGTTCGAGCTCTTCGGGGCGAGCGCCCGCGACGTCGCGATGGGCGGCGCGATGACCGCGGCCGTCTTCGGGCCGGGCTCCCTGCATCACAACCCCGCGGCGCTCCTGCGGGATCGAGCGCACAGCCTGTCGGGTGGCTTCCGGCTGACGCTGCCAGCCCTCGGCGTTGAACGTTCGACGCCAGACGCCGAGCCGCGCGCGGCGTTGCCATCGTCGACCGCGGGGGTGACACTTGGTTGGGTCAAGCCGCTCGGCGGGGTCCTCGAGGACCGCGTAGCCATTGGGGTCTCGGTGGCGCTGCCAGCGACGCGGCTGCTCCGCATTCAGGGTCTCGATCCGGCGCAGCCACAGTTCCACCTCTACCAGAGCCTGCAGGAGAAGCTCCTCATCCACCTCGGCGCGGCCTTCGAGCCGGTCGACGGGCTGAGCGTCGGGGTGGGCGTCCAGATCCTCGCGAACGTCGGCGGGCAGGCTGATCTCGGGCTCGACGTCCCCGGTGACGGCTTCACGCGGCGCGAGCTCGGCGTGTCGCTCGCTCCGACCGCGTCGCCCGTCGTCGGCCTTCGTTGGGGCCTGTCGCGTGCGTTTGCGCTCGGCCTCACCTGGCGCGGCGAGAACGCGCTGAAGTTTGTGCTACCTGTTTCTGTTTATGCAGGCGAGGCGCTGAGCCTCGACATCGCGGTGGCGCAGACCGTCATGTGGACCCCGCACCAGCTCGCAGGCGGCCTCGCCTGGACCGACGCCGACGCCGGGCTGACGCTCGCGCTCGATCTGACCTATGCGGGTTGGTCGCGCGCGCCCGATCCGTCGCCACGCCTGTCGGTGGACGTCGGCGGGCGCCTCCTCGAGGCCTTCGGGCTCGACACGGCCCTTGACCTCTCGACCCGCCAGTCCCCGATCGACCTGGGTTTCTCGGACACGCTGACGGGCCGGGTCGGCCTCGAGTGGCACGCCCGCAGCTGGCTCGCGGTCCGCGGCGGCTACTTCTTCCGCCCGACCCCCGCCCCACCGCAGACAGGCGCGACGGCCTACCTTGACAACGACGCCCACGGGCTGTCTGCGGGGCTTGGCTTCTCGGTTCTGAACCCCGCCCAGGACAAGCCGTCGATGCTCGACCTCGACCTCGCGGGGCAGGCGACGGTCCTGCCGCGCCGTGTCGCCATCCGGCCTGACGGACACCCGGGCGGCAGCCTCGCGCACGGGGGCGTCGTGTGGCACCTCGCCTTCTCGGCGGTCCACCGCTTCTGAGCGGCTCGCGGCGACGTGTCCCATGTGACATCCGACTGTCTCGCGACATGTGTCACCGGACCAGATGAGGCGATGCAAGTGCTCGTCATAATTAAATTTCAAGGCTGGCACGCGGTGTGCATGCCTGGCGCGGCATGCGTGGACACCTGCCGCTGGTGGCGCTCTTTGTGGCGCTGCTCATCATTCACCCCGACCCGCGCGGCGGCGTCGCACCACCCGAGGCGCGGCGCTGGCAGCAGGGGCCGTGGCCGGTAGCGTGTCGGCAGCCGCTGCGTCTCGCCGCGGTGGCGCCGCATCCGGTCGCGATCGTCGGGCAGGCGGACGGGCCGCAGGCCGTGCACCCCGCGCCGCGGGTGCTCCTGCGGGGGCACGAGTGGGTGGCGGTCCATAATCCCGGGCCCGTCGCGGTGCGGCTTGACGGCTGGCTCCTCCGCACAGGGCGCGGGCGTCGTGGCCATCTCCCGCCGCTGACGGTCGGGCCGGGGGCGACCCAGCTGCTGCCGCTCGCGCGCTCCGCGGCGCTCCGGCTCGCCGACAGCGGCGGGACCCTGAGCGTCGTCGACCCCTGCGGCCACATCCGGGACACCTTCACCTGGGGCGAGGCCCCTGAGGGCATGGCCTTCGTGCGCAGCGCGTGGCGCCCCGGAGCCGAGGGAGGCCCCGACGTCGCGGCGGTGCCGGCGTCCTCTGTCGCGCCGCGTTCGCTCGCGGACATCGAGCTGATGCTGACAGCGCCGAGGCCCGCGTGGCAGGCGTCATCGCCGTCTGCATGGCGGGAGGGCAGGCCATGAATGACGGTTCATTCAGGGCGGGTGCGCCAACGTTTGTCGCGCGCGCACGGACCCGACGACACCAGCGCGACAGGCGACACCGTGCGCTCGATCACGTCGAGGCAGGCGGCGGGCGGCGAGGTGAGGTAGCGCGGGCGCGCGCGGGCCGCGAGACGACCGAGCGCGGTCTGCGCCGCCAGGTCGCCAGGCCTCGGGAGGGGCAGCGTCGTCACGACCGCCCCGTCGGCCTCCCAGGCGTCAGCGAGGCGCCACTCGGGCAGGTCCGCGACGCGGTCGAGGCAGGTGATGGCCAGCGCGTCGATACCGCCGTTGGCGTCGATGGCGTAGCGGGTGGTCACGGCGTCGAACCAGCCGACGCGAAAGTCGCCCTGCCATGGATTCATGACCCCGAAATCGTTCGGCTCCGGGAGGTGCTCGACAAGCGCGGGGGTCTCCGTCGGGAAGGGGCCCGCGCCGTGACGCGTCGCGTAGGCCCGCAGGACGCCGAGTCGCGTCACCAGGCCATCACGCCCCGCCTCGGACCGCAATGCGAGCGCCTGAGCCGAGGTGCAGTTGCTCCATGTCGTGTGCGGGTGAAAGCCGAAGTCGGCGTCGAGCAGCACGCCCTGCGCCCCCTCGAAGACGGCGGCTGGCGTGGCGTCGAGCAGCCCGCGCAGGTCAGTGTCCTGGGCGAGTCGCGTCTCGCGGCGTACGCTCGCGAGTTCGTGCACGAGCCGCAGGGTGAGGGAGGGCTCCGACAGGCGCGCAAGGTCATCCGCCGAAGCGGCGCGTTGGTCGGGCGTCATGGCTGCGATGACGGGCGCAAGCTCCTCACGCTTGCGCGCCTGGATGCGGGCGAGTTTTGCGCCAAGCCCGGGGTCGTCGAGGTCGGCGGCCCGCAGGACGTCGGCGGCGTCGCGTGTGGCCGCGTCGGCCATCGTCTCGCCGACGCCGAGGCCGCAGCTGCCGTGTCGAGCGTCGCCGCGCGCGCGCTCCCGGATGCGGTTCGCGGCCCCGTGGAACGGGGTGATGAGGGGGGCCCGCTCGGAGAGCCAGGTCCGCGCGAGCCCGTCGGATACGCCTGCCCGCGCGAGGTGTCGGGCCTCCACCGCGAGCGCCCACGGGCAGACTGCGACGAAGCGCGACAGGAAGGTCTGGACACCGGGCACGAAGCTGCCCGCGCCGAGTTGGGCAAAGACATGGCGGCGGCCATCGTCGGTCACGACCCGATGGGCGGCCTGTGCCCCGCCGTTGTAGCGGACCACGAGGCGGGCGCCGAGGTCGCGGACGAGGAAGTCGGTCAGCGTCCCCTTGCCCTGATCGCCAAAGCCGAGGTCGACGATGACGACGTCGCGACTCACCCCTTGACGCCCTCGACGTTCCGGACCGGGAGAATCGCGGGCCCTCCAAGCGTACCGCTCAGGAAGGCCCCGAGATACGGCGTCACGGCCGTGGCGATGCGCGTGGCGCGGATGTGGGCGCTCGCTGGGTCGAGGTCGGTCAACTGCGCTCCTGCGGCTGTGAGCAGCGCCGCTTCGTCGCGCAGCTGCCCCTCGGTGATGCCGATGAGGAGGGCCGCCGCGATGGCCGTGTCGTCCGGGCTCGACAGGACGATCGCGCGCGCACCGAGCAGCAGCCGCCAGACCTCGCCCGTCTCGTACTGTGCGGCGCGGGTCGCGTCGGGGACGAGGAAGAAGGTATGCCATGTACGGCACACCTCGGTGATCATGTCGTGGATCGCGATCGCCGCGTCGATGGTCTCGCCAAAGACCCGCGCGATGATGTCGGGCCCGACGCTGCCAAAGGGCGGCTCGTCGCCAGTCAGGAAGAGGTAGCCCCGATGCTGACGCTTCTCCCAGCCGTCGACCCGCGTCATGCGGGACGCGAAGAACATCGCGAGATCGTAGCTCTCGCCAAGCCCGCCGCCGCTACCCTCGAGGTGGATGCGGGCGAGCCACCCGTCGATCGCCGCGTCCTCACTCTCGAACTGACCGATCTGAAACGGCGAGGCGTCCGCGTAGACGTTGCCGACGGCCGCGAACAGCAGCTGTGCGTCTGGAAGGACGCCAGTCACGGCGCGCATGAAGCCGGGCAGGGTCTTGGTCGCGAGCCCCTGCGGGATGATCCCCATCGAGCCGCTGACGTCGAGGGCGAAGATGACGCCGACCGAGTTCGGGTGCGCCGCGCTGTCGCGGCTCTCGCGGATCGCTCGCATTGGCGTCATCGACGGGTGGCAGGCGGCCTGTCGGAAGAGGTCGGCCGCCGTGGTTGTCGCACGGGCCTCGGTGGCGCGCGCGTGGGCCTCGTAGCTGTAGAGTCCGTATCCCATGGAGAAGACCCTGCCACGGGGCGCGTGGGCTGTCACCCGCCGCCTGGCGCGTCTGGACGGTCGCCCACCCTCGCGCACCCCGACGGTCGGGCTTGCCGAGCGCCCGCTTCGTGCCGCAGGATCGCCCCATGAGCGCCCCGTCACCCTATCCGCCCGAGCTCGTCCGCTGGGCCCGAGACGTCTCGCGGCGTGGGCCGCCCGGGGGGCCGGTTGGCGGCGCGCGCGTTCTCGCGGGTTTCGCGCGGAATCGCAGCTGTGGCGACGCGCTCGAGGTGCGCCTGACGCTCGACGGCGACGACCGCATCGTCTCGGCGCGGCATGACGGCGAGGCCTGCGCGTTGGCCCTCGCAGCGTCGGCCGCGGTCTGCGCGGTGGCCGAGGGGATGGCGTCCGACGCGGTCGTCGCGCGGCTCGCGACGCTCTCCGCCGCGGTCGGGCACGGCCATGTCGACCCCGCTGATCCCTTCGCGCCGTTCGTGGCGGTTCACCCGTTGCCGGCGCGCCACCGCTGCGTCACCCTCATCCTCGAGGCGGTCCTTGCGGCCCTCGCCCCCGCCTCGCCCCCTCCCGCCGCCGGAGCCCCCTGATGTCCGTCCACGACGTCGCCAGCGCGCGCGCCCCACAGCTGACCTCCGACGTGGCGCGCCTCGCGGTCCTCGACGCCATCCGTCGCCTCGGCCGGCCGCTGACGCTCGGCGACGTCGTCGGCGAGACCGGCCTCGCCCCGCACGTGGCCGAGCCGATCCTCTCGGCGCTCGTCCGCGAGTATGCCTGCGACCTCGACGTCGACGAGGCCGGCGAGCTCCACTACCGCTTCGACCCGGCGCTGTCGGCGCGAGAGGACATCGTCGCGGCCGACGCCTCGCGGCGCCGCAAGGCCGCCTTCAAGCGTGGGCTCACGGCCTTCTTCAAGGCGTGGACCGTGGCGATGGTCATCGTCTACTTCGTGGTCTACGTGACCCTCATCGTGGCGGCCGTCACGGCTGCGACGCGCGGGCGCAACGAGCGGGGAGGCGGCTCGCTCGGCCGCCTCTTTGGCGCCATTCTGCGTGGGTTTCTCTGGGGACCCTGGGGTTACGGCGGCTACGGCACCTGGTCGTCGTCGCGGACCCGCCGCCGATGGACGGTCGAGGTCGACCGCCGCCTCGCGGACGGTGAGGACCCCTACCGCCTGACCACGGACGCGCCGCTCGAGAAGCCGAGCCTCGCCGAGCGGACCTGGTTCCACCTCTTCGGGGCCGACGGCCTCGCGCAGACACCGCTCGCGCGTGAAAAGGAGCTCCTCACCTACCTCCGCGCCAAGCGCGGTTTTCTCACGAACGCCGACATCATCGCGCTGCTCGGGGTCACGTGGGAGGAGGCGGACCGCATCGGCACCCGCCTCGTCGCGACCTACGACGGCGAGCTCGACCTGACCGACGCCGGCGTCGCCATCTATCGCTTCCCGAACCTTGTGCCCGCGGTCCCCACGGAGATCGCCAGTGAGGCGCCATCGCTCGGCTACCTCTGGCAGAATCGGGCGCGCGAGCAGAACCTGCGCGATCATCCGACCCATGCGATGCCGATCCTGAACGTTCTCAACATCGTCTTCGCGGTCGGGATCGCGGCCGTCCTCATCCCGAACATGCAGGGGGCGGGGTTCTGGACGCGCTTCTGGCTCACATGGCTCCCGCTCGCCTTCTCGTTCATCTTTCTCTTTCTCGGTGTCCGGCGCGCCGTGCGCGACGCCGCGAGCCGCCGCGAGCGCGAGCGACAGAACAAGCGCATCGCCATCTTTCACCACCTCTTCACGACCCGACGCCCCGTGCGCCTCCCCGGTGACGCCCACGCCATCGCAGCGGCGGGCTTCGGCAGCTGGCCCGCGGACGCGCTCGCGGCCGACCTCGAGGCCATCGCGGTCGAGCTCAAGGGGACGTGCGAGGGCCGTGGCGGGGCCGTCGAGCTTCGGGTCGACGACCTCTGGGCCGAGCTCGCCGAGGTCGAGCGGCTGCGGGCGAGCGCCGCGAGCACCCAGCGCGTCGGGCGTACGGTCTTTTCGACCCGCGATCCGAGCCCGGATGGCGGTGCAGGTTCAGTCGCCTCGGATGCGCTCGCCGCGGAAATCGCCGCCCTCGAGCGCGTCTGAGTGGCCATGTCTCAGCGAGGACGGTCGACGGGCCGAGCCTCGACGTCGATGACCTCGGGCCCCTCAGGCGCTCGCCGCGTGTCCCGCGGGTCGGGCCGTCCGAGGCGAGCGCGGGCCTCCGCGAGCTCGAGGCGGACAAGGTCTCCGAGATCGTCGATGATGGGCTCGAGCTTTCTCAGGAGCCTCAGCTCGAGCTGGCTCGCCTCGTCGAGGAGCCCGCGGGCCCGCTCGGTCTGGCGGGCGAGCCCCTCCCGCACCCGCGCGAGGCTGCGCGTCATCGCGCGGGCGGCCGCCTCAGCCAACCAGCCACGCAGCGGACCGGGCAGCACGAGTTCATGTTTCTTCACCATGTGTCTTTTCACCCAGTCGTGACAGAGTCTCGTGGCCAGAGCGTCGCACAGGCCGGGACCGCGGTCGAGCGGCAGGCACGACCCAGACGCGTCCCTCTGAACGCCCGTTGCCTGCACGCCCGCTCAGCTGATAGGATAACGCCATGCTGTTTCCGCGTGACGACTTTGACGCAATCCTTGACAGGCTGTTGAAGAATCAACTGCTGCCCGGCGAAGTCACCGGACACACGACGCGCGCGGCCCGCCCGCCGACCTTCGCCGCCTTCCCCGAACGTGGCGACGGGCCACATCCCGGCCTGCATCCACAGCTCCTCGCGGCGCTGCAGGGGGTCGGCATCGCCGCACCCTACAGCCACCAGGCCGAGGCCATCACGCAGGCGCTCGCGGGTCATGACGTCGTGCTGACGACCCCGACCGCGTCGGGCAAGACGCTGTGCTTCAACGCCCCGGTGCTCAACGCGATCCTCGATGACCCGTCGGCCCGCGCGCTCTTCCTCTTCCCGACGAAGGCGCTGTCGGCCGACCAGTACGCGAACCTGCACGCGCTGATCGAGCGTCTCGACGTGCCCGTCAAGACCTTCACCTTCGATGGCGACACCCCGCAGGACGCTCGCCGCGCGGTCCGTGACCATGGTCAGATCGTCATCACGAACCCGGACATGCTGCACGCGGCGGTCTTGCCGCAGCACACCAAGTGGTCAAAACTGTTTGAGAACCTTCGCTATGTGGTCATCGACGAGCTGCACACCTACCGCGGCGTCTTCGGCAGCCACATGGCGCATGTCCTGCGGCGCCTCCTGCGCATCGCGGCCTTCCACGGGGCGCGCCCGCAGATCATCGCGTGCTCCGCCACCATCCGGAACCCGGTCGAGCTCGCCGAGCGCCTGACGGGTCGCACGTTCCGCCTCGTCGGCGAGAGTGGCGCCCCACAGGGCGAGCACCATTACGTCGCCTACAACCCGCCGATCGTGAACCGTCAGCTGCAGATCCGGGCGGGAGCCCTGATGGGCGCCACCGAGGCGGCGCTCGGCCTGCTGAAGGCGGGCGTCCCGACCATCGTCTTCGCGGGTAGTCGGCTCTACGTTGAAATTATTCTGAAATACCTGCGCGAAGGTCTCGCCCAGAGCCAGCTCGATCCCGAGCTCGTCCAGGGCTACCGCGGCGGCTATCTGCCGCTTCACCGGCGGCGCATTGAGGCGGGGCTCCGCGACGGCTCGGTTCGCGGCGTGGTCTCGACCAACGCGCTCGAGGTCGGCATCGACATCGGCAGCCTGCAGGCGGCCGTTATCGCCGGCTTCCCCGGGTCCATCGCGAGCTTCATGCAGCAGAGCGGGCGGGCGGGCCGGCGCGACGGGCGGGCGCTGACGCTCTTCGTCGCGGGCTCGGGCTCGCTCGACCAGTATCTGGTCGCCCACGCGCGCGACAGCCTGTTTGGCGGCACGAGCGAGGTCGCCCGCATCAACCCGCGCAACCTCTTCGTCCTGACCGATCACGCGAAATGCGCCGCCTACGAGCTGCCCTTCGAGGTCGGCGAGCGCTTCGGCGAGCTTGAGGCGGGCGAGACCGAGGAGCTGCTCGGCTACCTCGAGAGCCACCAGGTGCTCCACCGCTCGGGCCGCAGCTACCACTGGATGGAGCGGGCCTTCCCAGCGAACCATGTGAACCTGCGCGGGATCTCGGAGGAGAACTTCATCGTCATCGACGTCGAGCGCGACAAGGTCCTCGCCGAGGTCGACTTCCGCAGCGCGCACACGCAGCTGCACCTGCACGCAATCTATCACGTGGACTCGCACCAGTATCAGGTCGAACGCCTCGACTACGACGACCACAAGGCCTTCGTGCGCCGCGTGAAGCCCGACTACTACACGACCGCGATGACCTACACCGGCGTCGCGGTCATCCAGGAGGACGGGCTCCGCCCGATGCCGCCCTTCTCGCTCGCCCACGGCGAGGTCGTCGTCACGCGCAAGTTCATCGGCTTCAAGAAGGTCCGCTTCCACACCCACGAGGTCATCGGCTACGGTGATATCCATTTGCCAGACCTCGAGATGCACACGACCGCGGTCTGGTTCGACGTGCCGCAGGCGGTGCTCGCCTCGCTTGGCGTCGGTCGCGAGGCGGCGCTCGACGCGCTCAACGCTGTCGCCCACGCGCTCCGCACCGCGGCGGCCGCCCGCCTCATGTGCGCCGAGCGCGACCTCGATCGCGCTGTCGGCGACCGCAGCGACGGACAGGCGCCTGCGCCACGGGCCGAGCTCTCGGGCGGCGGCGGGCTCTTCGACCCGACCCTCTACCTCTACGACGCGATCCCGGGTGGCACCGGGCTCGCGCCCGATCTGCACGCCGACTTCGACGCCATCGCCGTCGGCGCGCGTAGCCTCCTGACGGGTTGCAGCTGCGGCGGGCCGACCCCCGAGAGCGTCGGCTGCCCCGCCTGCCTCGGCCCGATGCCGGCCTACACGTTGCCGCTCAAGGCCGCCGCCGTCGCCATCCTCGACCGCCTCATCCTCGCGACGCGGCCGCTGTCGTGAGCCTGCTCGCCCGCCTGAACCGCACCGTCGGGGCCGCCGCCACGCACGGGGCGCCCACGGCAACCGACGCGCTGCCATCAGCCGAGGCGCAGCCGCCCGAGGCCGAAAGGCCCGCCTCGTCCTCGACAGGGCCCACCGCGCCATCCCCTCTGTCGCCAGCCTCCACCCCGCTCGCCGATTCGCTGGCGCGCCACAGCGCGACGCTCGCCCGCCGTCTGAGCCCGGACACGCCGCTGCCCGCGCTGCCGCCAGCCTCACTCGGGGTGGCGCTGCCATCGCTGCGGACACTCGCCACGGAGTTGGGGCCTGTCAGCGTGATCCCGACCTTCTATGCGCCTGACCATCGCCACGGTGCGCATCTCCTCGCGCCGCGCTCAACCCCGTCGACCGCGGGTGAGGTCGACCTCGCGCGACTCCTCGGAGATCCGCGGCTCGCGGGCTTCGACCCGAGGCGCGCGATCTACCTCGACATCGAGACGACCGGCCTCGAGCACGGGGCTGGCAACGTCGCGTTCCTCATCGCGCTCGGCTGGTTTGAAGCAGATTCGTTTCAATTGCAACAATTGCTGTTGCAAGAGCCTTGTGAAGAGGCGGCGATGCTCGGTCAGCTCTGGGCGTGGCTTGAGGCGCGCCCCTGGCTCGTCAGCTTCAACGGCAAGAGCTTCGACCTGACCATCCTGCAGGGACGCCTGAAGATGCATCGCTTCTGTTCGGCCGAGCAGGCCGCGCTGAAGCTTCGGCCACACCTCGATCTGCTGCACGCCTGCCGCGCGTTCTTTGCGGGACGCTGGCCCGATACGCGGCTGCAGACCCTCGAACGCGAGCTGCTCGGGCTCGCCCGTGACGGCGATATGCCCGGCAGCGAGGCCCCCCGCTGCTACTTCCGCTTCCTCCGCACCGGCGACGCCGCGCCGCTTGGCGCTATCGCGCGCCACAACGCCGACGACGTGCTGTCCATGGTGGCGCTCGCCAGGCTGCTCGCGGATCTTGCCATGACCGTCGGGCAGACGCCGCTCGAGCGCGCGATGGCGCTGAACCTCGCGCGGCGTGCGCTGCGCCAGAAGGACCCGGGGCTCACCGCCGCGCTGCTCGCGCCGCACCGCGACAGCCTGGACGCCGATGAGGTGAGCGCGCTCGCCGCCCGCGCCGAGGCCCGCCTCAGGCGAGCGCAGGTCCGGCCCCCCGCGTCACCGACGCTGTCGTCCTGATCGCGGCGTCGATGCGCCTCCCCTCGACAGGACCCGCCGATTCTGGAAGAGGAGCCCTGTCGCTCGCCCCACGCCCCAGGCTCCGTCTCACTGACGAGGAATCCCCGATGACCACGCCCGATGCATCCCCTGACGTGCCCCCCAGCTTTGAGACCCTGCTGACGAACCTCGAGGGGCTTGTCGGCCGCCTCGCGCGGGGCGACCAGCCCCTCGCGGCGGCGCTCGCCGACTACGAGCGCGGCGTCGCCCTCGCGCGTGAGGCCTCGGGCGTCCTCGAGCGGGCCGAGCTGCGCCTCGCTCAGCTGACGGCCGAGGGCACCGAGCTGTCGATGGACTCCGGCAGCCGGGTGCGCTGAAGCATGACGCCAGCACGTGACGCCGCCAGCGGGCCGGCCCGGGACCGCCTCGACGCCCACCTCGTCGCGATCGGCGCGGTCGAGACCCGGACCCGCGCTCAGGCCTTCATCCTGGCGGGAAAGGTCAGCGTGAACGGGGTCCGCGCGACCCGCGCCGGTCAGCCCGTCCGGCCTGGCGACGACGTGACGCTGGCCGACGTCGACGGCTGGGCCTCCCGCGGCGCCTTCAAGCTGCTGCACGCCGTCGAGACCTTTCCGCAGCTGCGTGAGGCCATCATCGGCGCTGCCTGCCTCGACATCGGCGCCTCCACGGGCGGCTTCACGGACGTCCTGCTGCGGCACGGGGCGGCCTCCGTCATCGCCCTCGACGTGGGCTACGGGCAGCTCCACGAGCGGCTGCGGACCGATCCCCGGGTCGTCGTCACGGACCGCACCAACATCCGTGGCGTGACGCCTGCCGATTTGCCGTTCGCGCCGTCGGTGGCGACCTGCGACGCCTCGTTCATCAGCGTGACGCTGTTCCTCGACGCCGTCTTCCGCCTGCTGACCCCGGACGGGCTCTTCGCGGTGCTCGTCAAGCCGCAGTTCGAGGTCGGCCGCGACCACGTCGGCAAGGGCGGGGTCGTGCGCGACGAGGCGATGCGCCTCGGGGCCGCGCAGAAGGTCGTCGAGCGGGCCTGCGAGGTCGGTTTCGAGGTCGTCGGTCAGTCCGACTCGCCGCTCGCGGGGCCGTCGGGCAACCGCGAGATCCTGCTCGTGCTGCGAAAGACCCGGCTTGACGCCAGCGGGCCCGCGGCGTGAGGCTCGCGGCCATGGACCAGCCCCCCGACGACAGCCCCGAGACCCTCCCCGCGCCCGCCACCGCGCCTGCGCCTGGCTCCGCCTCGGGAGGGAGCCGTGACCCGCTCCACGGCGTGACGCTCGAGATGATGCTGACGCGGCTCGTCGAGCGCCACGGCTGGGAGGCGATGGGGCGCGCGGTCGAGATCCGCTGCTTCCTCGAGAACCCGAGCATCGCCTCGAGCCTCAAGTTCCTCCGTCGCACCCCGTGGGCCCGCGAGAAGGTCGAGCGCATGTACCTGACGAACGACCTCCGCCCGGCCTGGCGGCGGCGGGGCCGTGGTCAGGGGCCCCGGAGTCAGGGCCCTGGGCGCTGAGGCGAGCGTTCTGAACAAAAGCAGCCGCAACGCATGCCGTGTGTAAAAAGACACGGTAGCATGACACCCACGCTCAGCGCCTCATCCAGCCCCTTCGGGGAACGGCCAGTCGAGGCCGAGCCCGCGCAGCGTCGTGACAGCCGCCCCCGCCCAGTCGCGGTTGGCCTTTGGCGAGGCCGGGCTCGGGTGGAGGAGCCCCGCGACCGGCGCCGCCGTGGCCGCGAGGCGGACCGCGACCTTGCAGCGCGCCTCGGCGAACGCGCCGACGCCGATGACGAGGCGCGGCGCCAGCACGTCGAGGGTCTCGGCGAGCGCGGCGTCACAGGCCTCGATGAGCGGCGTCCGCTCGGCGGACGGCAGCCGGTCTGGCGTCCGGTTCAGCCCCG
>SYAK01000369.1 GCA_005788935.1 Pseudomonadota bacterium | reverse complement strand
CGCTATCGCCTGACCGATTCGCTCGGCCAGCAGTCCGAGGCCGTCGCGCGCGTTCTCGTCAACGACCCGCCGACCGCCCTCGAGGCGACCCTCGACGTGGTGAGCGGCGACACCCTCCGCTGGGAAGCGGGGGACCTCGTGACGGACCTCGGCAAGGTCGACGGTGGCGGGGTCGACGCCGAGGCGCTCGACGTGACAGCGGGCCCGTGCACGGTCTCCGAGGGTGGCGTCACCTGGGTGGTCGCCGAGGATCTGCCAGAGGCGCTCGAGGCGTGCCGCGTGCGCGTGTGCGAGATGGAGCCGGCCGACGAGCCGCGTGCGTGCGATGAGGCGGTTCTTTCGGTCCGGCTACCCTCCGCGCCGCCAGAACCGCCGAAGGACCCGAACGACCCGAGCGGCTTCGTGGCCTATGGCGGCGGCGCGTGCCAGACCGGCTCGGGGAGCGGTCTGCTGGTCTGGATCGCGGGCGCGCTCGCGTTCATGGGTCGCAGACCGCGGCGTCCGCGAGGTTGAGCTGCCCGGGGCTCGCGCACAGGGCTGGTCGCAACACGCGTGACGGTTGACGGCGCCCAGCGGATTGAGCCAGCATTCGCCCGTGAAACGCATCGTCATCGGTGTTCTGGGGGGCTCGCTCGCCGGGTTTGCGCTCGCCTGCGGCGGCCCCGAAGCACCGTCTCCGGCGGCGCCGCTCGTCATCGCAGCGGCTGGCGAGGTGCTCTTCGACCCACCTCCCGAGCAGGCCTTCGAGGCGTGGCCGCCAGACGGCTTCGGACCGGCCGAGGGTGGCGCGGCCGATGCCGAACCCGCAGGCGTTCCCGAGGCCGTCACTCGCGCTGAAGACGCCGGGGCCCAGGCGCTCGCGAAGGCCCTCGGCGAGGCCCGCGAGGCGCTCGGCCGGCTCGACTTCGCGACCGCCACCGAGCTGCTGACCGGGGTGCTCGAGGGGCAGCCCGAACACCTTCCGGCCCGCTACGACCTCGCGCGAGCCCACGCGCTCGCGCGACGGCCCAACGACGCGACCGCAGCGCTCGGCGTGCTCGGCGAACTGGCCCGTTCGGCGCCTCACGCACGACAGCTCCTCGACAACGCCCGCGTCGACCCGGATTTCAAGACGTTGCGGACGACCCTCACCTTTCGGGAGCTGACCGGCGCCACACCGCTCCGCATCACGTGGGTCGCGGGCGACACGGAGGCCGAACGGCGGGCCCAGACGCTCGCGGACGCGCTCGAGCGGGACCGCTGGGAGGTGCGCCTCGCTGCGGTCGGCCCGGACGCTGCAGAGGGCTTCGTCGAGGGCCTCGCGGTGCGTCCCAATGACACGGTGGCCCGGCGCGTCGTGCGCCGCGTGGCGCTGCTCGCGGGAGGGCTGCCCGTCTCCGACGATCCCGCCGCGCCAGCGGACGCCCCGATCACGATCCGCCTGGTTGGCGGGGGCCCACAGGCGGAAGCGGCCGCGCCGACGCCCGGGGTGGCTGTCGACCTCGTCCCATGGCAGGGCACCGAGTTGAAGGCGACCGCCCAGGGGGCCATGCACGCGCTCAAGCTCCGCGCGACGGGTTTCTTCGAGTGGCGAATCGTCGGGCCATCCGGGCAGCAGGAGCAGCGCCGCGGCAAGTTCGAGCAGGCTGGTGGCGAGCTGCGCCTGACCTTCCGGGCGACCCGAGACACGCTCGCGGCCGATGGCAGCGGCGCCACAACCGAGACGCGCGACAAGGAGCGCCTCAACCTCCCGCTCGGGCTCGAAGGGGACGCGCTGCTGGTTGGCGACCTGCGCTTCACGCGCTGAGGCGGCGATCGCGCCGCTATCCGCTTCATCCGGCTTGACGCCCGCGGAGCGGCGCAGCTATCACGTGGACTCTGAAGGAGTGCCGTTTCGCATGCCGACGTCCGCACCGCCACCGAGCGTCACCGCGTCCGACCGCGCCACAATCCTCGACAAGGCCGCCTCCGAGGGGGTCGACCTCGTCATCGTAGGCGGCGGCATCACGGGCGCTGGCACCGCCTTCGACGCGGCCCTGCGCGGTCTCCGGGTCCTGCTCGTCGACGCAGGCGACTGGGGCCACGGCACCTCGAGCCGCTCATCGAAGCTCGTCCACGGCGGCCTTCGCTACCTCGAGAACCTCGAGCTCGGCCTCGTCATGGAGGGCACCCACGAGCGGCACGTCCAGCGCGTCCTGAACCCTCACCTCGTCCAGCCGCTGCCCTTCCTGATGCCGATCTACCGGGGCGGCCGCCACAGCCTCTTCAAGCTCAGCCTCGGCCTGTGGCTCTACGACCTCCTGTCGCTGTTCCGGACCCCGCGCCTGCATCGTCGCCTGTCGGCCTCGGAGGCCGCCGCCCAGGCCTCGGGAGCGCTCCGGACCGACGACCTCGAGGGCGCCATCCTGTACTGGGACTGCCGCGGCGACGACGCCCGCCTGACGCTCGCCAACGCCCTCGCCGCCGCCCGCCACGGCGCGCTCGTGAGCAACTACACCCGCTTCGAGGCGCCCGTCTTCGGCCCGCACAGCCAGGTCGCGG
>SYAK01000368.1 GCA_005788935.1 Pseudomonadota bacterium | reverse complement strand
GATGGATGGCGATGAAGAGCGGCTCGTCGTGCTCGTCGGACTGCGGGAACTGGGCGTTCAGGATGCGGTCGAGCCCGAGGTAGGTGCCGTAGGTCAGCGGCAGCTTCGGCTTGACCTGGCGGGCGCCTGCAAGCCAGGCCGAGATGCGGCGCATCGCCTGGCCGCGGTGGCTGATGGCATGCTTGTCGTCGGCCTCGAGCTCGGCCATCGTCAGCGCCCGGTCGGGCAGCAGGAAGTGCGGGTCGTAGCCGAAGCCGCCGACCCCGCGCGGGGCATCGACGAAGACGCCGTCGACCCGGCCCTCGGCGGTCACGAGCACGGTGCCCTCCGGCAGCCCGGGCGCGTCCGAGCGGACGGTCACGCCGTCGACGCCCGTGGCGCCGTCGGCCCAGCTGGCGGGACAGACGAGGGCGAGCACGCAGGCGTACCAGGCGGCGCGGTCGTCGTGCCCCTGCAGCGCCGCGGTGAGGGCGGCGTTGTTCGACTGGGCGGTGGCGCCCGGCCCGGAGAAGCGCGCCGAGATGACGCCTGGCGCTCCGCCGAGCGCGCGGGTGCAGATGCCGGAGTCGTCGGCGAGCGACGGCAACCCGGTGTGGTGCCAGGCGGCGATGGCCTTCAGGGCGGCGTTGCCCGCGAAGGTCGACTCGGTCTCCTCGACGTCGGGCGCGTCGGCGGGCAGCGGGTCGACGTGGAGGTGACCGCCGCTCAGGATCTGCTGGAGCTCGCGGACCTTGTGGGGGTTGCGGGTGGCGAAGACGAAGCGCTGCACGTTGACCTCCCCGACGGACGGCTGGACCCGAGCGGGTCATGGCGCAGGCGGCTTCGGCTGTCAAGGCCGGCCTGAGCCCTCCAGACGCCACCCGACGCCTGCTGGCCCGAGGCTGGCGGCGGCGAGGCTGGCGCTTGCCTTCGCCCCGCGGAGCCGTCAGGGTGCCACCCGTGGACGCCTCCCCGACGCAGCTCTGGAACCGCGCCTTCCTGCATCTCACGGCGGGACATGCCCTGCAGGCGGTCGGCTACACGACGATGCTCCTGTTTCCGCTTCATCTGGAACGGTTGAACGCAACGCGTTCCGTAATCGGACTCCTGACCGCGCTCTCCGGATTGGCCGGCCTCGTCTCGCGTCCGTTCGTCGCACGGGGCCTCGACCTCTTGGGTGCGCGGCGCGTCATCGCAGCGTCGACGGTGCTGCTCGCCGCGAGCATCGCGATGGCGGGGTTCGTCGACGCGATCGGCCCGCTCGTCGTGTGCCAGCGGATCCTGTTCGGGGTCAGCGTCGGGGCCCTCTTCACGGCCTACTTCAAGGCGGCCGCGGATTGGATCCCGCCAGCATCGCGGACCCGCGGCATCGCGCTCTTCGGCCTCTCCGGCATTCTCCCGCTGCTGCTCCTGCCCTTTGTCGAGCAGATCGCTCGGGCGTTCGATACACCACTCGCGAGCATCTATCCCGTCGCAGCTTGCGTCATCGCGGTCTCGGGGCTGCTCGCCTGGCCTGTCAGGGACGCACCCCGCTTGCACCCGCCCGCGCCCTTCGCATGGCGACACCTCCTCGACTCCGTGCGGACGCCAGCCCTCCGCCCGGTCTGGATCGCGGCTGCGACCTTCTCGGGGATGGTCTCGGTCTACATGGCGTTCTCGACGGTCGCCGCTCGGAAGGCCGGCCTCGAGGCGCCCGCCATGCTGTGGCTGTGGTACGCGCTCGGCTCGGCGGTCGTGCGGACGGTCGGCGGCGGCCTCCCCGACCGTATCGGGCCGACGCGACTCATCCTGCCGTCGGTCGCAGCCTATCTGGCGGGGCTGACGGGGCTGGCGCTGGCCGAGGGCGAGGTCGACTTCGCGCTCGCGTCGTGCGTGGCGGGCGTCGGACACGGCTACTGCTTCCCGGTGCTGATGGGCCTCGTCATCGCGCGCTCGGACGAGGCCTCGCGGGCCAACGCCGTCGCGACCTACACGGCCATCTGGGGGACGCTCGAGCTCCTCGCCCCGCCGATCTTCGGGGTCATCGCGGACAGCGCCGGGGACGGCCCCATGTTCGCACTCGTGGCGGTCGTCGGAGCCGCCGGGACGCTCCGATGGGCCCTCGCCGAGCGCGCGTTGCCGGCCGCGCTTCGCCAGAGCTGAGACGGCCGCCCTCGCGGTCGCAGTGCGGCGCGCTTTGGGACTTCCGGCGGGCGCCGGCTTCGGTTACAAGCGCCGACCGCCTGTCCCCCGCTGGAGCCCTGCGTGCCCGATCCCACCCCCGCGATGACCGGCCCCGACCTCGGGCGCCTGCTGACGCGCCTTCGCGGCGCCGAGGTCTCGCTGTCGCTCGGGACGCTCGCCATCTGTCACCTCGTGACCCTGCGCTTCCGGGCCGAGGCGGGCGGCGCGACCGCCTTCACCGAGGACGAGCTGCTCGAGACGATGGACGAGGTCCACGCCTTCCTCGATCCCGACGGCGACCAGTCCCGCCTCCGCGCGACGACCGCGCTGCGCCACCTGCGCGAACAGCGCCTCATCACGCGCATCGACGGGGCCGGCCTCACCCGCAGCGGCCGCTTCGCGCTCTCGCGCCTCGGCGTGGCGGTCGCCGAGTTCTACGGCCAGGACGAACGCCTCGACACCGAGTCGCTCGTCATCCTGACCCAAGGGCTCCGCGGACAGCTGCTCGCGGCGATCGAGAACGCCACGACTGCAGCCTCGGCCGAGGCCTGGCGTTTCGGGGTCACGGGCCCCGTCGGGGTCACGGGGCGCGACCTCGTGGCCGGCATCGAGCGACGGCAGCGGGGGCTCGACGCCGCTCAGGAGCGCATCCGCGAGCGCATCGCGAACCTGCTGCGCGACGACTGGTTCCGCGCGATCGAGACCTGCGAGGCCCTGCTCGACGAGACCGCCGAGACGCTCGCCGAGCTGAACGCGGTCCTGCTGCGGGAGACGTCGGACCTGCAGGGCCTGCTCCAGGACCTCGAACAGCACGCACGCGACGCGGGTGAGCCTGGGCGCGACGCCGTGACCGCGTGCGAGGTGCTCGCCGAGCAAATCGATCGCGTGGCTGGCTGGGGCGCCTCGCGGCAACGCGCCTGGTCGGACTATTACCAGTACGTCCAGCGCTTCCTGCGCGACGTCGTGCGCCTCGACCCCGGGCGGGCGGTGTCGCAACGCCTGCGCGATCACATTCGGACCTACCTCGACCGCCCCTGGTGCCTGACGGTCTCCGCGAGCCTGCCAGTCCCCCAACCGCGGGCCCCCGAGACCATGATCGAGCGGCCCGCCGTGACGCGCCCGGCGGGAGCCGGCGATGTCCCGATCGAAGAGGTCGACGCGACGCCGCAGGGCTTCGACCTCGACGCCGAGGTCGCCGGATTGTTGCAATTGAAACCATCAGGCCTCGCCGAGGTGCTCCGCCGGGTGCTCTCAGCCCTGCCGCCCGACGACCGCTACCGCGACGTGGGGCGGGCCACGGCACTCGTCGCGGCCAAGGCCCGCCTCGCGGCGGCGACCTCGGCCACGCGCTGGACCGGGGTCGGCTTCGGGCTCGAGGTCGAGGACTGGGGACTCGCGGCACCGGGCGATGAGGCCGGGACGACGCGCGGCGGTCGCCCGGGAGGACGCAGATGAGCTTCGACGCGCAGTACCCCACCCTCCTCGAGGTCATCGAGGACCCGCTCTTCCCGGACGCCGATCTCGCGCTCCGCTTCGGGCGCCACATCGACGCCGAGGACGCCGCGCGCTACGAGTTCCTGCGGGACGCGCAGGGGCACCTCGAGCGCTTCTACCACCGCTACGGCTACGAGTTCGTACACGCCTCGGGCGGTTACTTCTTCCTCCTCCCACAGGCCGAACGCCTCGGGCGCCGGCACCTGGGGCTCGCGGAGATGCTCGCGGGGCAGGCGCTCGCCCTCACCTGGCTCGACCCGTCGACGGTCGAGACGGGCGGCGTCGTGACGCGATCGCAGATCGTGGAGATGCTCGCCCACATCGTCGGTGAGGCACGCCTCATGGCCGCGCTGCATCCACGCAAGCGCAAGGCCGACGAGCGGCTCGCCCATGAGTCTGTCCGGCGCGAGCTCGAGCGGGCCCTGCGAGGTCTCGCGGCGCTCGGTTTCTGCGAGCTCCTCGATGAAGAGCGTATCGCGTTGCGGGCCTCGGTGCTGCGCTTCTGCGAACCGGTGCAGGGGATGGGCGACCCGCGCCAGGCCCTGGAGTCTCTGATGGCGGGCGGGCGGGCCATCTGGGACCCCGGGACGCCGACCCCGGAGACTCCGGACGAGGCAAGCGCTTCGGCCGCGATCGACGCGGATGACGAAGAGACCGAGGCGGACGACGTGGAGGGGGCGGCATGAGCGTCGACGTTGCGAACCCCGTCTCAAGCCCGAGGACCCGCGCGGTCGCCCTGACACTCGTCAACTGGAAGGGCGTCTTCTTCAACCGCTACGAGCTCGACCCGATGGTGACGGCCCTCGAGGGGGCCAACGGAGCGGGCAAGACCACCGTCATGATCGCCGCTTACGTCGTGCTGCTGCCCGACATGAGCCGCCTCCGTTTCACGAACGTCGGCGAGACCGGGGCGACTGGCGGCGACCGAGGCATCTACGGGCGCCTCGGCGCTGGCGGGCGGCCATCGTTCGCGGCCATGGAGTTCGAGGTCGCGGGCGGCGAGCGCTTCATGGCCTGCGTCCGCCTCGAGCGTCGCGGTGAGCCGACGGTCGAGCCGACGCCCTTCATCATCAGCGACCTGTCCGCTGGATCGGCGCTGCATCGATTGCTCTTGCGAGAGTCAGGCGGCGTCGAGTCCGTAATCGACCTCGACGATATGCGCATCCAGGTCGCGGCGGCGGGCGGACGGATGCGGGTCTTCGCGACCGCGCGCGAGTATTTCGCCGAGCTCTTCGAGCGCGGGGTGCTGCCACTGCGCCTGCAAACCGACGAAGATCGAAGCAAATTCAATGAGATGCTGCGCACCTCGATGGTCGGAGGCATCTCGCGCGCGCTGACAGGCGGGATGCGCGAGTTCCTGCTGCGCGAGGAGACCGGACTCGCAGACACGCTGAAGCGCATGCGCCAGAACCTCGACGCGTGCCGCAAGACGCGGCGTGAGGTCGAGGACGCGCGGCGCGTCGAGCACGAGATTCATGGCGTGTGGGATGCTGGGCAGTCCATGTTCGCGTCGGTCGTCCACGCGACGCGCTCGGAGGCCGAGGAGCGGCGGCTGAAGGTCGACGAGGCGCGGCGGAAGCTCGACGGGTTCGAGGCGCGGCGGGCCGAGCTCGAACGGCAGCTCGACGCGGCGCACCACAAGGTGCGCGATCTCGCCTCCCGCCGCGAGGCGTCGAAGGTCGCGGCCGACGATCTCGACGGTCTGCTCGACCGCACGCGGCGTGCCTGGGACGTCGCGCGGCGTGTCGCCCGGATGGAGCGCGAGGCGAGCCACCTCGGGCGTGAGGCCGAGGAAAAGGCACAGGCGCTCAAAGACATGGAACAGCAGCGCGACACGGCGCAGCGGACCTGGGACGACGCGCGCACGGCTCTTGCGGCGGCGGGACGCGGCATCGCGGATCTGAAGGCTGGCCTCGAGGAGATCGAGCGGCGTGCGGCGCAGCACAAGCTCGCCCGCGAGCGGCTCGCGCATGTGTCCAATGCGCTGCCCGGCGTCGACGTCGAGGCCGAGGGCGCGAGCGTCGTCGCGGCGCGGGTCGACGCCCAGCTGAAGGGCCTCGACGAGGAGCTCGTCCGCCTCGAGCGCGCGGTGGCCGTGGGGGCCATGCAGCGGGCCGAGTACCAGAAGGTCCTGGCGTCGCTCGAGCGCCTGACCGGGATGCCGGCCGTCCCTGTGAGCGCCGAGCTGCGGGCCCGCGAGGTGCTCGCCGAGCTGCGCGCCATCGAGGCGGTGGTCGAGCAGCTGCCGACCTTGCCGAAGCGTCTCGAGCTGAGGAAGCGGGACGCGGCTTCGCAGGCGGCGGCGCGCGCGATCGCGGACGGACTCGGGCACTACAAGGGCCCCGCCGACGTCGAGACGGCGCTCGCTGCGGCCGAGGTGGCGGAGGCGGCCGCCGATGACGCCCTGAAGGCCGCGCGGACACAGGCCGAGGCCGAGCTGCGGGAGGCCACCGAGGCGCAGCGCAAGGTGCGCGAACTCGAGCCATTGACCGAGCGGTGGCGCGTGCTGCGCGAGCGGACGGGGGTCACGACGCGGGCGGCGCTACTGGCTGCGCGGGTTGCGACGCTCGGGCGGCGCGACGAGGTGCGGGCGCGGCGGGTCGAAGACGAGCGGACGCGCGGCGAGCTGAGGCGGCAGATCCACGCGCTGCAGCTCGGTTCGGGCGGACTCGACGACAGCCTCGCGGCGGCCCGCGACCTCGTCGGCGGCGAGCTCTTCGTCGAGCGCTTCGAGGACGTCGCGGTCGACGGGGCAGCCGAGCTCGAGGCGCGGCTCGGGGCCTGGCGTCAGGCCGTCGTCGTGGTCGATCCGACGGCGGCGGCGAGTCAGATCGCGGCAGCGATGGAGACGAGCGCCGAGCTGCCCGCGGACGTGCGACTCGTGTCGGTGGCACGCTCGCGCGAGCTCGAGGAGGGGGGAGCCGGGACGAGCGAGCGCGTCGGCCCGGCCGTCATCGTACGCGAGGACGCTGGCGTGGTGCGGGTCTCGCGCCTGCCATCCCAGCCCGTCGTCGGGCGGCGGGCGCGCGAGCTGGCGCTCGATCGACTCCGGGCAGAGTTCGAGGCGCTTGGATTCGCAATCGAGGCCGCCCGGGCCGAAGAAGCCTCACTGTCAGAGCGGTTGGCAGCACTCGATGGCTGGCTCCCCGATGCTGAGCTGCTCGAGCGGCCCGACCCGGCGCCTGAGCTCGAGGCCGCCCGGCAGGCGGCGGAGTCTGCAGTCACGGCCCGCAAGGTCGCGCTCGCGCAGGGGGAGAAACTCGCGCGCGAGGCCGAGGATCTCAAGCGCCGCAAGGCCGCGCTGCGCCGCCTGCTCGGTGAGGCCCACTGGCTTGAGGGAGCGGACGTCGGGGCCGAGGTTCTGACACTCGAGCGGCAGCTCGCGCAGGCCCGCGCGGGTGAGACGCGGCTCCGCCTCGCGACGGCCGATCGGCGCGTGGTCGAGCTCGGGCTCGATGTGCTGCGGACACCACCGCCAGGCGAGGCCGAGATCGCGGCCCAGAAGACGCAGCGCCAGGCCCTCTCGGCGGAGCGCGACGCGCTGTCGGGGGTGGTCGGGCGCCTGCGCTGGCTCGCAGAGCACAAGGCGGCGCTCGCCTGGGCGGACGCGGAGGTCGCGCTGCGCCAGAGCGAGGCCGTACGACCGGCCCTCGAGGACCAGCTGCGGCAGGCCGAAGCACACGCGACCGCGAGCGAGGCCGAGCTGAAGGACGCCATCGAGCGCGCCCTGCGGGCTCAGGACGGTGCGAGTCGGGCCCGGGGCGCATGGCATGCGCACGAGGCGGCCCTCGAAGCGACGCGGCGAGAGCTGGCCGAGTCGGGCATCGAAGACGCGAGCCGCGACGCGGTCGAGGTCATGGAGGCCCGCGCGAAGGAGCTGCGCCTCGAGGCAGCCGCGCTCGAGCAGCAGGAGCGCGAGATCCGGGCCGAGACTGTGCGCTTCGAGGAGCGGGTCCGTCAGGCGCTCGACCTCGCGCAGGACGCGCGCTGGCGTCTCACCGTGGAAGAGCAGGCGTGGCAGCCGGCAGCCCAGCGCTGGAACCGCCTCCGCGAGCTGGCGTCGGCCCGCGGCGTCCTCGCGGCGGCCTACCACGAGGGCGGCCGGAAAGAGCTCGCGTCGCTCGGCTCGGCGGAGGCCTGGGTCCGGGCCCGCGCCCGCGCAGGCCTCGTCGTCGAGCGCCTGGGCCGCCTGAAGGACGGCCAGGAGCCAGCATGGCAGCTGCGGGCCTTCCTCGACCAGCTCGGGGCCGGCCTCGTCACGGAGCCCCCCGAGTCCCAAGGGTCGCCACCCGTCGACGCGACCGAGACGCCGCCCCCCGTCGCCTCGCAGCCCTCCCCGAGAGACGCGGCCATCCCGGGCGCGGTCGAGGGCTGGCTCGAGGCCTGGATCCGCGTCCGGGACTGGCTGCGCCGCCGCGTCCCCGCTCAGGTCGCCGAGGTGGACGACCCGCTCGAGGCGCTCGGACGTCTGCGCGAACACCTCGCGCGTCTCGAGGAGCGCCTCGCGCAACAGGAGAAGACGCTGCGCGGGCAGAGCAACGACGTCGCGCGCCACATCGACACCCAGATGCGTCGCGCCCGATCGCAGGTCACGCGCCTCAACGGCGACCTCGACGGCGTCGGCTTCGGCAGCATCGAGGCGATGCAGGTCCGCGTCCGGCCGGTCGAGCGCATGGAGGCCGTCCTCCGCGCCCTCCGCGACGGGGCCGCCCAACAGCTGCTCTTCGAGCCGAACCTGCCCATCGAGGAGGCCCTCGACGAGCTCTTCCGGCGCTACGGCGGCGGGCGGACGGGCGGCGATCGGCTGCTCGACTATCGCGAATACCTTGATCTGCAAGTGGAAATCAGGCGGCAAGCGGGCAGCGCGTGGGAGCTCGCGAATCCGACGCGCCTGTCGACAGGCGAGGCCATCGGCGTCGGCGCAGCCGTCATGATGGCGGTCCTGAAATCGTGGGAGCACGACGCGATGCTGCTCCGCAAGACGTCCGAGCGCGGGTCGCTGCGGCTGCTCTTCCTCGACGAGGCGACGCGGTTGTCGCAGGACAACCTCGGAATCCTCTTCGAGCTGTGCGAGAAGCTCGAGCTGCAGCTGCTCATCGCGGCCCCCGAGGTCGCGCGCGCGGGCGGCAACACGACCTACCGCCTCGTCCGCATCCTGGGCCCCGACGGCACCGAGGAGGTTCGTTCCTCGGGACGCCGCCTGCTGCGTGGCGCGGTCGTCGCCGAGCGGGCGGAGGCCTGAATCGAGCATTCTGACACACCTCAGGCGTAGACGAATGCGCCTGAAACATCCCATGACAAGGCACGGAGGCGACGCGATGACAGGCTGGCTGGACGCGGCGGGCAGGTTCGAGGGGCTTCAGGGCGGTGTCGCCCCCGGCTTCGAGCGGGTGGCGCGGGTGTTTGCACGCCAGGTCGCGGCCGGCGAACACATCGGCGGCGGCTTCGCGGTCTTCCGCCGTGGCGAGCCAGTCGTGGACCTTTGGGGCGGTCTCGCGGACGTCGCGTCGAAGCGCGCGTGGGAGCGCGACACACGCGTCGTCGTCTTCTCGGTGACGAAGGGCTTCGCGGCGATGGCGCTGCACCTGCTCGCCGACCGTGGTCTGCTCGATTGGGACGCCCCGGTGGCGCGCTACTGGCCGGCATTCGCGAAGAACGGCAAGGCCTCGATGACGGTCGGGACGCTGCTCGGCCACCGCGGGGGCCTCGCCACGCTCGACGTGAAGGTGTCGCTTGCGGACTGCTGCACCCTCGCCCGCGCCGACTTCATCCGCCACGCCCTCGAGACGCAGCGCCCCGCGTGGACCCCGGGCACCGACCAGGGTTACCACGCGACGACCTTCGGCCTCTACGCGAGCGAGCTGTTCCGCCGCGTCGCGGGAGAGGAGCTCGGCCCGTTCCTGCGGCGTGAGCTCTTCGAGCCCCTCGGCTCCGACGTGACGCTCGGGACCCCGCCATCCGAGGACGCCCGCATGGCGAGCCTCTACCCGCCCGCCGCCGCAGAGCGGATCGGCAACATGCTGCTCGCCGCCGCCACGGCCCGCGACTCGGCCGAGGCGGGTGTCTTCCGCGCCTTCCTGACCCGCGGCTCGACCGTCCGCGGGGCCTTCCTGAACCCGTCGCTGCCGCGCGAGGGCGTCACGGCCTACAACCATCCGCCCGCCACCCGGGCGGAGCTCGCCTGGGCTGGCGCCACGGGCACTGCGCGCGGTGTCGCCCGAGCCTACCTGCCTTTTGCAGGCGACGGCGAGCACGGGGGACGGCGCTATCTGCAAGCAAAGACGCTCTTGCCGGCCTATGCGCGCCTTGGCTGGTCCGAGCGCGACCAGGTGCTGTGCAAGCCGCTCGGCTGGTCCAACGGCTTCCTGAAGGAAGAGCGCCACGTGTTCTCGCCGAACCCGGAGAGCTTCGGGCACGCCGGCATGGGCGGCACACTCGGCTGGGCGGACCCGGTCGAGGGGCTCGCCATCGGCTACGTCACGAACCGCATGGACTGGCGCATCCGTTCCAAGCGGGCCCTCGAACTGACGCGCGCCCTCTACGACTGTGACGCGCTCGCGGGGTCACGCCACGGCTGAACCTCAGCGCTGCAGCTTGAAGCGCTGCTCGGGGCCAGGCGGCATGTAGAGCTGCAACGCGCGCAGCGAGCGCTTGCCGAGGACGCGGGCCGTGTGCTCGACCCCCTTCGGGATGCGCGCCGCGTCGCCAGGCCCGATGGTCAACGTCTCGGCCCCGACGCGCATCTCGGCTTGACCCTCGAGGACGTACAGCAGCTCGACGCTGTCCGCGTGGACATGGGCTGCCACGGCGGCGCCCGGCTTCAGCACGAGCAGCGCCAGCGCGACCTCGGGCGAGCCCGACGCCGCGTCGAAGAAGACCTGCGCGGTCCCGAGCCCCTTGGCGAACGTGTGCGCCGGGGTCGCGGCGCCGCGGACGACCACTGGCCCCAGCGAGGCGGGGGAGACCTCGGGCGGCGGCGGCAGGTCCGCCCGCGCGACCCCGAGCCCAGCCCACGCGAGCGCGGCCAGCGCCGCGACAGCCCTCACGCTCACTGCGAGATGAAGCCGTCGCTGACCATGCCCGAGAGCTTCGTGCCGTCGAACAGGTAGCCGACCTCGGTGTCTCCCGCGTAGAACTTGAGCCACGTCAGGGACTTGCCAGCGTTGATCTTCAGGGCCTCGATCTTGCCGCCGTCGACATAGTTCTCGAGGATGGACTTCACGTCGAGCGCGCCGTCATAGACCCCCTCGGCCGCGACGCCCGCGATGAGCAGCTTGCCGATCTCGACGGGCAGCTTGCCCTCGAAAGAACCCGCGCCAGAGACCTTGATCTCGGGGTGGGCGAGGAGCTCCTCGGTCGACTCGGGCAGCGGGATGATCTTCGCGGCGGCGGCCTTCTTGGCCTTCGCCTCGGGCTTGGCCTTCTCTTCGGGTTTGGGCGCTAGCACCTCGGTCTGAGCGTCGACGCCGACAGCGGCGGCGGCCGCCTTCTTGGCGGGGTTCTTCGGGGCCTCGGCCTTGGCGGCGGCGGCGGCCTTCTTCGGGGACTCGGCCTGGGTCTTCGGCATGGGATGCTCCTCGTGGGACGTTCGAACGATCACAGGATGACAGGCCGACCCCCTGCTGTCAAAGCCGCGGCCGCAGTCCACTGTGGACTTCACGTGAAATCGCATGTCATTTGCGCGCGGCGCGGCTCCTCGCGCCTTCGATGCAATCTGTCATCTTGGGAGCACGCACATGGGCATGAAGCAGGAGTTCGGTGAATTCATCGCGAAAGGCAACGTCCTCG
>SYAK01000367.1 GCA_005788935.1 Pseudomonadota bacterium | reverse complement strand
CCTCGTCGCTCGCGAGCCGGCTCGAGGGGCGGACGAGGTGGTCGAGGTGCTGGTAGAAGCCCTCGAGGCTCACGAACCAACCTTCGGCCGGCGTCCACTCGACGCCGAGGCTCGCCTGGCGCCCCTCGACGGGCGGGATACCCGGGTCGCCAAAGGGAGCCGCGACCTGGAACAGCTGCGGCGGCTGGTGGGCCACCGCGGCCATACCCTTCAGGGTCCAGGCGGGGTCCACCTGCCAGCGCAGGGCGAGCTTCGGGTCGACCGTCGTGACCCAGCGCCCGGCCTGCTGGTCGACGTTGAGTCGCAGGCCAGGCAGCAGGCGCAGGCCGCCGAGGCCCCACGACCCTGACACGAACGGAGCGATCGACAGATAGGGCGCGTCGAGCTGGCTCGGGATGGTGACCGGGTCGAAGATCGGCGGGCGCGGATCGCCGAGCGGCGGCGCCGAGGGGACCCTCAGATCCGCCTGCGCCTTCAGGCGCGCGACGTCGAGGCCGCCGTCGAGCCCGAAGGCCTCGGACGGCCGCCAGCGCGCAATCGACAGCAGCTGCCCCACCCAGGCGGTGGAGACCACCTCGATCGGGTCATCGCCGCCCGCCACGCGGCGATTGTCGATGAAGTCGTACTCGAACATCGCGCTCTCGGTGAGCGTCAGCGTCTTCGCCAGGTCGAAGTCGAAGGCCACGTTGAGGCGGTGGAAGCCGAGCCCGAAGCGGGTCGAGCTCGTGCCGCCGCCGTCAGCGGTCGACACGTTGAGTGCCGACACCTTGTCGACCGCCCCGAGGGCCACGATGCGGCCTCGAACACGCGGGCTGAAGTCGTAGCTCGTCCGGAGCTGATAATCCGTATAACTGATATCAATATCATCGTTGATGAGCGGCAGCAGCAGGTCGAAGTAGCTGCGCCGGACCGCGACCGTGGCGACACCCTTGCCCTCATCGAACGGCGTGCTCATCAGCAGGCCCGCCTTGAACAGATCCATCTCGAGGTCGAGGTGGAAGCGGTCGCGCTCGGGATCCCGCGTCTCGACCGCGATCGCGGCCGACGCGACGCGGCCGTACTGGGCCGGGTAGCCGCCGGGGTAAAACGACAGCCGCCCGACGAGCTGAGGGTGGATGACGCCCGGCCCGCCGAGCAGATGATACAGGAACACCGCGGGGTGCCCGTCGATGAAGAAGCCGGTGTTGTCGAGCTGCGCCCCGCGGACGACGAAGTAGCCAAGGCCGAACGGCGAGCGCGCGACGCCGGGCAGGGACGCCACGACGCGGGTCGGATCGCCAAAGGTGCCCGCGACCTTCGTCAGCTCGTCGGCGGTCAGCTCGACGACGGTGGCGGACTCGGGCGGGCGCTCCTCCCGGACGATCGTGCGGTAGGCCCCGTCGCCACCGGGCGTCAGGAAGAAGCGCGGCGGATCGGCGAGCGCCTCGGCGGGGCTCTTGGCTCGCACCTCGACGTCGCGCTCGAGCGGCTCGTACCCGCCCGTGAAGACGTCGAGTCGCAGCCGCCCGCGTGGCAGCCCCTGAAAGAGGAAGCCGCCGCCCGCGTCGGTCAGGGACTCCCACATCCGCACCGTGCGGGTGTCGCGAAGCAGCACCGGAACCCCGGGCTGCGGCGTGCGGGTCCCGCGCTCCGCGAGGACTCCCGCGAAGGCATAGCCTGGAGCCGCCTCGGGCGTCCCCCGCTCACGCCGCGCCTCGAGCCCGCGACCACGCTGAGGCGGCGGGCGGAAGGCGTACGTGAACGGGACCGTGACGGGAACCGCCACGCCCCCGACGGTCGCGGGCGTGAAGCGATAGCGGGACGCAGCCTCCTGCGCGAGGCTGTCCCACGGCTCACCGGCCCCACGCGTCAGCCGAACCTCGGTCACGGCCCCCTCGGGACCGATCGTCAACGTCAGGACGATGTCGACCGCAGGCACGTCCCGCTGTCGCAGCCCGCTCGGCCAGGACGGCTCCGGGGCCTCGAGGAGCCGCGGCGGCACGACCTCGCCTGCTTGCGGGGCCTCAGCGGCCCGCGCGACAGCGTGAACGAACCCGGCCAGGAGCAGCGCGAGCGCGACGAGCGTCAGCCTCACCCCCGCTGCGGCGCGGCTCAGGCCTGACGGTTCGTCAGGAAATGCCGCAGCACCCGCCGACAGCCAGGTCCTCCGCCGCTTCCACTCGCCGAGCCCCTCAGGCCTCGCGCCATGCCTCGCCACCACCACCTCTCGCGCTGAGGACCTGTCGCCCTGACGTCCGCGCGCGGCGATGCGGCGGGACCGGCGATTCGCGTGGCGAACCGGGGGCGAGGTGCCTTAGGGTGGTCCCATGGCGCGCGCGGTCAAGGGGGATAGCTGTGTCAAGGTCGCTTTCCTGCTCGGCCTGCTCCTTGCAGCCGCCTGCTCGGCGGAGCCGGGGCACCTCAGCCCGCCTGCCCTCGCCACGCCGCGGGCCACCGGAGCACGCGTGATCGCCGAACGTGAAGGGCGCTTCGGCCCCGTCGTCGTCATCGAGGACAGCGAAGGACTCCGCCGCCTGCGCTTCGGGCGAGACGGTGTCGATCAGAGCGCGGTCCGGCCAGGCGACCCAGACCACCTCGAGTTCGCCTACATCCGTCACCTGACGAGCGCGCTCGCCCTGTCCCCGCATGCCCACCGCGTCCTCTTCATCGGGCTCGGCGGCGGCACCCTGCCGATGTTCCTGCGCCGCCACCACCCCGAGGCCCACATCGACATCGTCGAGCTCGACCCCGCGGTCGTCGCCTGCGCGAGTGGCTTCATGGGGTTCGTCCCCGACACGCGGATGACCGTCCACGTGGCCGACGGGCGCGCCTTCCTCGAAGCCTCGGACGCGCGCTGGGACCTCATTGTCCTCGACGCCTACGGCGAGGACAACATCCCGTATACGTTGACAACCCGGACCTTCCTGACGGCCGTCGCCGGGCGGCTCGCCCCTGGCGGCCTCATCGCGGCGAACCTCTGGGGCGAGGCCGTCAACCCGATCTATGGCGGCATGCTCGCGACCTGGACCGCGGTCTTCCCCGAGGTCCACGTGCTCGCCCCTGTCGGCAGCGACAGCCGCGTCGTCCTCGCCTTCGGGGATCGCCGCGGCCTGACCCGTGAGCTGCTCGTCGAGGCTGGCTGGGCCCTGCGCAAGGCCTGGGGCCTGCGCTTCGACCTTGCGGACGCCATCGCCACCGCGTGGATGCCGCGCGAGCGGTGGCCACGCCGCGCCGCGGTCCTCGAAGATGGCCAGGACCCGCGCGAGCGGCCCCGAACGACCCGCTGAGGACAGCCTCAGGCCTCGAGGCGACGACTGAGGGCCGCGAGCCCCTCGGGGCTCATCATCGGCCCGAGCAGCTCGAACGCGACAGGGCGCGCAAAGAGGTATCCCTGCCCGGCGTGACAACCGATCTGGCGCAAACGCCGCGCGTCGTCTGCATCCTCGACGCCCTCGACGACGACCTCTTTCCCGAGGACGCAGGCGAGGCTGTTGATGGCCTCGACGATGGCCCAGGACTCGTGCTGGTTCGCGTCCTTGGCGAGGAAGGCGCGGTCGATCTTCAGCGTCTGGATCGGGAAGCGGCGGAGGGCCGCAAGCGACGAATAGCCCGTCCCGAAATCGTCGATCGACAGCTGCACCCCGAGCCCACGCAACGTCATGAGCAGCTCGCGCACGAACTCCGCGTTCTCCATCAGGACGCTCTCGGTGATCTCGAGGTGGAGGCGCGATGGGGCGAGCGACGTCATCCGCAGCACCTCGGCGACGTCATCCGCAAAGCCGGGCTGCATGAGCTGGCGCCCGCTGACGTTGACCGCCACCCATGGCTCGACCCCCGAGGGCAGCGCGGGCCAGAGCGCCGCCTCTTCGCAGGCGGACATGAGGGCCCACTTGCCGATGTTCAGGATGAGCCCCGACTCCTCGGCGAGCGGGATGAACTCGGCTGGCGAGATCGGACCCTGCTTCGTGTGCTGCCAGCGCGCGAGGGCCTCGAAGCCAAGCAGCCGCCCGTCCACGAGGCTCACCACGGGCTGATAGTGCAGCGTCAGCTCGCTGCGCTCGACCGCGCGCCGTAGGTCTGTCTCGAGCATCAGCCGCCGCACCGTCTCATGGCGCATGCTGGCGTCGAAGACCTTGCGCTTGCCGCGTCCAAGGCGTTTCGCCCGCACGAGCGCGATGTTGGCGTCGCGCAGCAGCTCTTCCGGCTCGACATAGGTCGCGGTCTGCAGCACGAGGCCGAGGGAGGCCGACGTGAAGACCGCGTAGCCGCGAAGGTCGAAAGACCGCAGGAGGTCCCGCTGGATCCGCTCGGCGACGACCTCGGCCTCGTCGAGATCGGCGATCTGGTCGAGGATGATAAGGAACTCGTCGCCCGCGAGGCGCGCCACGGTGTCGCCCGCGCGCACGTTGCGGAGCAGCCGGGTGGCGCTCGAACGCAGCAGCATATCGCCGATCGATGGCCCGAAGCTGTCATTGACGAGCTTGAAGCCGTCAAGGCCGAAGAGCATCACCGCGAACGGCGTCCCCTTGCGCGCCCCCTCGAGCGCCTCGTGCAGCCGGTGCAGCAGCCACGCCCGGTTCGCGAGGCCTGTCAGCGGGTCGTGGAAGGCCTCGTAGCGCAAGCGCTCTTCGGCGTTTCGACGGTGGGTCACATCACTCGTCGAGCCCGCGAGCAGCGTCGGCGCCCCGTCGGCGTCGCACTCGACCATCGCGCGCACGATGCACCAGCGCCACGTGCCGTTCTCGTGCTCGAGGCGGTGTTCATGGAGCAGCACCGGGACGTGGCCACGCAGGTGCTCGTCGATGGCCTGCTGCAACCCTTCGCGGTCGGCCGGATGGACGCGGCCAAGCCACGCCTCGGCGGGTGCGCGCACGGAGATCTCGGGCAACCCGAGCATCGCGCACCAGCGCGCCGAGAACGCGACCTCGTCCCGCTGCAGATCCCACCACCAGAGTCCGTCGCGCGCCGCCCCCGCGACGAGCTCCCAGCGGCGGCGCAGGAGCTCGAGTTCGCGCTCGAGCTCGCCCGACTGCTGTCGGTCGACGAGGAAGACGGCGAGCAGGCGCCAACCCGCGACCGGGGGGACCGGGCAGGGCTCGAGGCGCACGTCGAAGAGGCGCGAGGCGCCCGAGGTGTGGGAGAGCGAGGCGCGGTACTCGATCGGCTCCGTGAGCGCGGCCTCGTAGCGCTCGCGCCACGAGCCCGCCGTCAGGTGCGGATCGAAGTATCGGAAGTCCTGCCCGATGAGATCGAACGTCCGCGACCCGACGACGCGCGCCGCGAGCGCGTCGGCCCACACGACGGTGGCCGAGTCGGGCGCCGCCTCGATGAGCAGCAGCCCGCTCGCCCGAAGCTCCCCCGCGTCAACCTGCCGGCTCTGCGCCCAAGCGAGCGCGTCGGCGCGCGCACCCGCCGCGGAGGCTGCGTCGGCAAACGGTCGGTCGGCGGCGGTTGGCTCGAGGTCGTTCAAGGCGCTCGGGGTCTCTGCGGTGGAGGTCTGGGCGTTCGCCGCACGAACGGTCCGTGCGGGAAAGTCGACAGGCTACGACGAAACCGGCGGCGCGAAAACCACCGAGTCTCAGAAATCCACGACCTCGACAGAGACGCCGACCGGCATCCCGAACGACAGCGACCCGGCTCCAGTCGGCCCGAAGGTCCCGCCGTAGCC
Organism: Pseudomonadota bacterium; assembly: GCA_005788935.1. Next base: position 4,690 of record SYAK01000367.1, on the reverse strand, counting down.
AAGGTTCAGGCCGAGCTCGAAGCTGACGGGCGCGATCGCGTTCAGCCAGCGCAGCTGCGCCTTGCCGATCACGTCGAAACCAAGCCCGCCGTCGTCGGACATCCGAAGATCGAGACGGCCGAGGACGCCGAGGCGCAGCTCGACCGGCACGTCGGTGAAGCGATGGGCGAGCATCTGGACGCCACCTGTCAGCTCGAGCAGCGGCCCGAGCCCGTCGAGGACAAGGCCGACCCCACCCTCGAAGCCGGGCGAACCGTCAGTCAGGCGCTGGACACGGGCACGGATGGCGTTCCAGCCGAAGTGGTCGTGGTTAGCGAAGCTGAGGCGCGCGCCCGTGCCGAGGCCGAGCACCCACGGCGAGCGGGCGTCGCGCAGGACCTTCGCGTCCGCCTGCCAGAACCAGGGGCGCTCGCGGCGCAGCGTGAAGGCCCCCGTTGTCCGGTCGCGCAGGTCGCGCTCGCGCATCGCGATGACGCTGCCGGCGTAGCGGACGAGGACGAAGCGCTCGTTCGGACCGCCCTGCGCCCCGCCGACATAGACCGGCTCGCAGGTGAGGTCGCGCGGACCACGGGGGGCCTCGGCGTTGGCAGACGTCTGACAGAGTTGGAGGACATACGTTCCGGCAGGGACCTCGAGCCACAGTCCCGCGAGCTCGGCGCCCGGGGTGTCCTGGCTCGTGCGGAAGGCCTGCGCCGCGTTCGCCGTGCCGCGCCAGACGCCGCGGGCCACCGCGCAGAAGCCGCCCGCGAGCTCGAGGACGTCCTTTGTCGGCCCAGACGGCAGCGCGACGAGCTTCGAGGGGACGGCGAGGACGTGCGCCCGCCCTGCATGCTCGACCCGGATGAGGGCCCACGAGTCGCGCTCGTCGAGCAGCGTCGCGGGCGTCTCGCGCGGCAGCGAGGCGACTGGCGCGCCCGCCGCCGTCAACTGCCGCCAGAGGCCCGCCTCGAGCGCCCACAAGCCCTCGAGCTTCACGTCCTCGACGAGCGCGCTCGTCCACATCGGCTGACGGCAGATGTGATAGCCGCCAAGTGGCGCACTTGCCTGATAACGCATGCCCGAGTGATCGCGCGTCGGGTCATCCGGGTCGGCGAGGTCGAGCCGCGTCTGACGACTGACAAGGAACCACGACACCGCCTGCGGGTCCCCTTCGATGTCGGCTGGGAGCGCGATGGCCACCTGTCCGGGATCGGCCGAGAGCCCCTCGCAGCGCGAGACGCGCGTGCCTGCCTCGAAGCGCATCGGCTCGACGCCGCGCGCCATGACCTGGCCACGCGCGGTGTCAAAGGTCGCGTAGGAACCGACCGTCGTCTCGACGAGCGAGGCGGGCGCGCAGGTCTCAGAGAAGCGGAGGGCCGCCGCGGTCGCGACGAACACCTCGCGTGGCGACATCCCATCGCCCTCACCGAGGAAGCCGCGGAAGGGGCGCGGCGCGAAGGCGACCGTCCCGTCGACGCTGAAGGTCGCGGTGCCGTCGCGCTCGGTCCACTGGTGCGCGAGCCCGACGACGGTCAGCGTGACCTCGTCGAGGCCGGGGTCTTCGGGCGTCAGGACGAGTTCCATCTGGGCGCTGCGCTGGACATTGCCGACGTTCAGGCGGCGCTCGAAGATGAGGGTCTCGTCGGGCGCCTCATCATCGCCTATCCCGACGACGGTGGGGATGCAGACGCGCCCGCCCGTCTGGCCAGCTGGCGCAGGTTCGACGAAGAAGCGCGCCCGCGGGACGGTGACCGAGACCTTGCGCGCGTCGCGGTTGAAGGCCGAGACCTGCGTGATGCGTGTGTCGGTGACCGACATGCAGACCCAGCCGAGCTCGTGCGGGCGGCTCAGCGCGACGCCCGCGGGTGGCGCGACCTCCTCGGCGTGGACGGGGGCGGCGGCGGGCAGCAGCGAGGCTACGGCCAGCGCGCGGAGCAGGGTCTGGCGCGGGCCTCTCGGGTGCATCGTCATCGGGTCTCTCCAATCGCTTCGGGCGAGGCGGTGCGTCGCGGGTTCCGACGAGATCTAGCCCCCGTCGGCGCGGGGGGCAAAAAAGGCGTACGCCAGCCCCGGCATTCCCGGGACCTCCGCACCCGTGCCGGGGTGGCGCTTTCCGCAGCCCGACGTTGTGGGGGGTGGCCGACCCATGTAGGGTCCGGCCCATGAAACGCGCAGTCCTCGTCGATGGCAGCAACCTCATCTACCGCGCCTTCTACGGCCTGCCGGCATCCTTGCGCGCCGCCTCGGGGCAGCCGACGAACGCCATCTACGGGTTCGCCCAGATGTTCCGGAAATTGTTCGCGGACCCTGCGACCGAGCTCGGCGCGGTCGTCTTCGACGCGCCAGGCGGCAGCTTCCGCGACGCGATCTTCGCTGACTACAAGGGCCACCGCGAGGCCATGCCCGCCGACCTCGCGGTCCAGCTGCCTGGCGTCTTCGCGCTCTGCGAGGCCCACGGCGTGCGCCTCCTGCGCGAGGCGGGCGTCGAGGCGGACGACGTCCTCGGGACCCTCGCGGTGCGCGCCCGCGCAGCCGGTTACGAAGTGCAAATCGTCAGCACGGACAAGGATTTCGGACAGCTTGTCGGGGACGGCGTGCGGCTCGTCGACACGATGAAGGACGTCGCTTATGACGCAGAAGGTGTCCGGGAGAAATGGGGGGTGCCGCCTGTCCACATCGTCGACCTGCTCGCACTCGCAGGCGACAAGGCCGACAACGTGCCTGGCGTCGCGGGCATCGGGGAGAAGTCGGCCATCGACCTCGTGACCCGCTTCGGCGGCCTCGACGCGATCTACGCCGCGGTCGATGCATCCGACCGTGGCGGCCTGAAGGGCAGGCAGCTCGCGAACCTGCAGGCGGGACGCGAGGCGGCGCACATGTCGCGCGACCTCGTGACGATCCGGACCGGGCTGCCGAACCTGCCCGAGCTGACCGAGCTCGCCGTTGCGCCGACCGACACCGCGCGTCTCGCGGCGCTCTACCGCGAGCTGCAGTTCTTCTCACTGCTCGCGGCCGACGAGCGGCGCGCGCTCGAGGTGAGCGCGTCGGGCCCACCCTCGGACCACGGCGAGATCGCCACCCCCGACGCCCTCGCGGCCCTCCTCGCCCGCGCGACGCCCGAGTGCCCCGTCGCCATCGTGCCAGTCACCGACGAGGAGCCCCCCGCCATCGCGCCGCTGCTCGGCTTCGGCCTCGCGGTCGCAGTCCCGGGCGAGCCGGTCCTCGCGCGCTCCGTCCCGCTGACAGATGCCCTGAGACCCGCGGTCGCGGCCGGGCTCGCCGACCCGACGGCGCCCCGGACGGCCTTCGACTTCAAGTCCCTCTACCGGGCGCTGCGACGTGCCGGCCTCGGCGCCGACCCGACGGCACCCGGCCGCGGCGCGCCCGACTTCGCTGCGGTGCGCTTCGACGTCCGGCTCGGCAGCTTCCTCCTCGACCCGACCGGCCTCATTCCACACCGCCTCGACCAGGTCGCGCGCAGCTTCCTGTCACGCGCGCTGCGGCCCGTGAAGGAGGTCGTCGGCACGGGGCAGAAGCTGCGCCGCTTCTCCGAGATCCCGCGGTCCGACCTCGTCGCCTGGGCCTGCCATCTGGCCGAGACGGTCGCCTGCCTGCACCCCGTCGTGACAGCCCGCGTGGCAGCTGACCCGTCCGCCCGCCTGCTCGTCGACATCGACCTGCCGCTCTCGCGGGTGCTTGGCGACATGGAGCTCGCCGGGGTCCTCGCCGACAAGGATGAGCTGCAGCGGCTGGGCGTCGAGTTCCGCGCGCGCCTCGACGGCTATGAGCGCGAGGTCTGGCAGCACGCGGGGCGCCCCTTCAACATCGGGTCACCGAAGCAGCTCGGCGAGGTCCTCTTCGACGAGCTCGGGCTGCCGCACGGCAAGAAGACGCAGACGGGCTACTCGACCGACGCGGAGGTCCTCGAGGGCCTCATCGGCGCGCACCCGATCATCCCGGCGCTGCTCAACCACCGCAAGCTCGCGAAGCTCATCAACACCTACACCGACGTCCTGCAGCGCTCGGTCCACCCCGCGACAGGTCGCATCCACACGACCTTCCAGCAGACGAGCGGCGCGACTGGCCGCCTCATCACGACCGACCCGGACATCCAGCGGACGCCGATCCACACGCCCGAGGGGCGACGCATCCGCGAGTGCTTCGTGGCCCCGCCCGGCCACCGCCTCATCGTGGCCGACTGGTCGCAGATCGAGCTGCGGCTGCTCGCCCACGTGACGCGCGACGCGCGACTCTGCGCGGCCTTCGCGCGGGGCGCCGACGTCCACCGCCAGACCGCGGGCCAGATCTTCGGGGTGGCGCCCGAGACGGTCACGCCCGAGCAGCGCAACATCGGCAAGACCATCAACTTCGCGACGATCTACGGTCAGGGGGCCCACGCGCTCGCGCAGATGATCGGCGTCCCGATGCGCGAGGCCAAGCGGTATATCGATGCGTACTTTGCACACTACGAAGGCGTCCGAAACTGGCTCGACCGCACGACAGAGCAGGCGCTTGCCGACTGCTTGGTCGCCACCATCCTGGGGCGACGGCGCATCATCCCCGAGCTGAAGAGCGCCTCGCGGATGGAGCGGCAGGCGGGCATCCGCATGGCCTGCAACCACCCGATCCAGGGCTCGGCGGCCGACCTCTGCAAGGTCGTCATGCTGACCCTCGAAGCGGACCTGCGGGCGCAGGGCCTCGGCGCGCGGAT
>SYAK01000366.1 GCA_005788935.1 Pseudomonadota bacterium | reverse complement strand
GCCGCCGATGCCGAGCGCGATGTCGAGCGGCAGGCAGCCCGTCGGGATGACCGGCACCGTGCCAAGCAGGCTCTGTCCCTCCTGCAGGCGCATGATGCTGCCCGTGCCGAACTGTCGCTCGATCGCCTGGAAGGCCGCATCGATCGCCTTTTCGCGAATCGGGTCACGCCCCGAGCTCTCGGCGGCGGCGGATTCGGGGGAGCGACCGGACTTGGCGGACTTGGCCTGTGCGCACATGATTCACCTTTCCTTTCAACGAGTGATCTCAGCCAGCAGGCACGCAGCCTGTGACGGCGGCGGGCCTTGGCTGAACAGCCGTTCAGGACGGTATCAGCGCCCGCCGCAACATGTCCAGCGCGGAATGCACGGCGACGGTCCGATTTCGCTCGCGATCCCACGGCAGGCGCTTCATCGCATGCGTCGTCCCGCGCGGACCAGCGAGCGCGAAGTGCACCGTGCCGACGGGCTTCTCGGGGGTCCCGCCGCCCGGGCCGGCGATGCCGGTGACCGCGAGCGCCCACGTCGTGCAGGCCCGCTCGCGGGCTCCCTCGGCCATCGCGCAGGCGACCTGCTCGCTGACCGCGCCATGGGCGGCGATGAGGGCCGGATCGACCCCGACGTCGCGCGTCTTGGCGTCATTCGCGTACGTGACGAAGCCGGCCGGGAACCAGGCCGAACTGCCCGAGACCGACGTCAGCGCGCCGCCGATGAGCCCGCCCGTGCAGGACTCGGCCACTGCGACGGTCTCGCCCGCACCCGAGAGCAGCCGCCCGACCACCTCGGGCAGCGACTCGGCGGGGTCCTGCGTGAAGATGAGGGCGCCGAGCAGGCCCTCGACCTTCGCTCCCGCCCTGTCGAGGGCCGCGGCCCGGGCGTCGTCCTCGGCGTGGGTCGCGTGAAGCGACACATGGATCTCGGGGAAATGGGCGCGATAGGCCACGTGCAGGTCGGGCCCCGCCATCGCCTCGACGGGGGCGAGGGTCATCGCGACCCCGGACTCGGTCTGGCCGAAGGTCTTGAAGGCGCGGCTCTGATAGCGCGCCTTCACACCATGGCCTTCAAGCCAAGGCATCAGATACGTATCGGCGAGCACGTCGAGCTCGCGCGGGACGCCGGGAAAGAAGAAGAGCCGGGCCTCGCCGACCTGCAGCTGCACGTGCGGCGCGGTCCCGGCCGGGTTCTCGAAGACGCCCGCCCCACCTGGCACCATGGCCTGTCGGGCGTTGTTCGGCGGCATCGGGATACCACGGGCCGCAAATCGCGCCTGCATTGCGGCGAGCGTCGGCGGGTGCTGCACGAGCGGTGCCCCGACGAGCGCGGCGGCGGCCTCGAGGGTCAAGTCATCGCTCGTCGGCCCGAGCCCGCCCGAGACGAGCACCACGTCGGACCGTGCCGCAGCCCGTCCGAGCGCCGCCGTGATCTCCGGGAGCACGTCTGGGACCGTCTCCGCGCCGAGCACCCGCAGCCCGACGCGCCGCAGCCGTGCAGCCAGCCGCTGGGTGTTCGTGTCGGCAAGGTCGCCGTTCAGCAATTCATGCCCGATCACGACGATTGCGATACGCACGCAGACCTCTCCGGTAAGGCGCTCGGAGCGGGAACCTCAGAAGGTGTAGCCGTCCGGGATGATTCCCTGGCGCGGGACGACGATGATGCCGTCGCGGACCGTGATGTAGTCGTCGGCGTACGCGTCGAGCCCGCGCTCGTTGATGAGCTTGACGCCGCGCCCGATGCGCGTGTCGCGGTCGACGATGGCATTGCGAATGACCGAGTACTCGCCGATGCCGAGCGCGGGCCGCGCCGGATCGGCGGTGGGGTTCATGAACTCGTAGCCGCCCGCCCCGTTGTGAACCACACGGTCAAGGTGGCAGCCGGGGCCGACGACGGTGCGGATGCCGATGACCGACTTCCGGACGGTCGCGCCGTCACCGATGATGGCGCCGTCGCACACGAGGGCCCGCTGCACGAGCGCGTCGCCGACCTTGGCGGGCGGCAGGAAGCGCTGGCGCGAGAAGAAGCGGTAGTGGGCGTCGAAGAGGTTCAGCTTCGGGACCGCCTCGGTGAGCCCGAGGTGCACCTCGTGGTAGCTGCCGATGGTGCCGACGTCCTCCCAGAAGCCGCTGTACGGGTAGGCCGCCATGCGCAGCCCGCCCGAGAGCGCGGTTGGCAGGATGTGCTTGCCGAAGTCGTCGCGCAGGTCGTCGGCGAGCAGCTTCGCGAGGACGCTCGCCTTGAAGACGTAGATGCCCATCGAGGCGAGGTGGGTGCGCGTCGGATCACCCGAGGCGCGCGCACCCTCGAGGTCGGCGAAGTTGTCGAGGACCTCGGGATCCTTGGGCTTCTCGGCGAACTCGCTGATGATGTTGGCGCTGTCGATGCGCATCAGGCCGTAACGCTTGGCGTCCTGACGGGTGCAGCGCGTGGCGGCGATGGTGACGTCGGCGTTCGCGCGGCGGTGCTGCGCGACGAGGTCGGCGAGGTCCATCATGTAGACCTGGTCGCCCGAGAGGACGAGGACGTCGTCGTCGTCACTCGCCTCGAGGCGGTGGAGCTGCTTGCGGACCGCGTCGGCCGTCCCCTGATACCAACTCTCGTTCAGGTTCTCGGTGAGCTCTGCTGCGAGCACCGAGACCTGGCCAGCCCGGAAGGCGTCAAAGCGGTAGGTCTGCGCGATGTGGCGGTTGAGCGAGCCCGACATGTACTGCGTCAGCACGAAGATGTCGTAGATGGCCGAGTTCAGGCAGTTCGAGATCGGAATGTCGACGAGGCGGAACATGCCCGCAATCGGCACCGCGGGCTTGGAGCGCGCCGATGTGAGGGGTTTCAGCCGCTCGCCGCGTCCGCCGCCGAGAATCACCGCCACGGTCTTGCCCATCCGAAACCTCGCTCGCTGGTCTGCAGCCGACCGCAGCATGGCCGAAGGCGCCCGCCCCGACAAGGGTGAACAAGGACGAAGACCGCCAAACACAGGCCAAGGCCGCACCTCGACCGTCTGCGGCGCCGCTCAGGGTTCGACGTCGTCGAGGTCGTCGAGGCCGAGCTCGAGGTCGTCGAGGTCGAGCTCGTCCGAGGCGTCGCCCGTGTCGACCTGGTCGCCGACCGGATCGGCCGTCCAGCCGAGGTACTCGGCGCGGGCCTTCGGGGCCGCCTGCTCGAGCTTGTAGCTGATTTCCCCGATCTTCAGCGAGTCGAGCGGGGTCCGGTGGGTGCCGCTCACGCGGTGCTCGCCACCGTCGGGTGCGATCGTGACGTCCTCGAGCCCGAGCTTGTCGGCCAGGAATTCCTTCAGCTTTTCAGCGGCCTTCGGGTTTGCGGTGCGGACGTGGTGGACGACTAGGTGCTCGCGTTCGGGGTCAGCGTTGCGCCCGAGCAGCTCGTTGATCGTGTGGCCGTCCTTGATGGCGCGGACGCCGCGCGCGTCGGGCAGCAGCTGATCGTAGCCCTGCCACTGCGGGTCCGACTTGCTGATGAACAGGATCTCCATGCCGACCGAGGCGCGGATGCGGTCATCGATCCCCGAGGGGCGGCGCTCGAAGTAGAAGAGCAGGTCGCGGTTTCCGAGCCCCTGACGCCGCCCGACGAAGGTCCCTTCGCGCCCGCGGACGACCTCGCGGATGCGGTTCTCGACCGTGTTGAGGCGCGTCAGCTCCTCCTCGGCGGGTTGCCCGTTGGCGTTCGAGTTGGTCATCGGGATGCGCACACCGAAGAACCACGGGAGATGCGACAGCGGGTAATCCTGAGCGTATCCCAGGTCGAGCATGACCTCGAAGATCGCCTCCTTGTCCGCCATGCGGACCTCGGTGCGCCACATCTCGTAGGCCGGGGTATACGGCATGCTCAGGCTCCTGCCCGCATTGTGCTGCGGGTTGGGCTTACTTGTGGATGGAACGCTTCGCGCAGTCTAGGGCCGCCTCCCACACTACCTCGGCGAGCGTCGGGTGGGCGTGGCAGGTACGCGCCACGTCCTCGGCCGAGGCGCCGAAGTTGATGGCGGTCGCGAGCTCGGCGATGAGGTCGCCCGCGCGGGCGCCGAAGATGTGGGCGCCGAGGACCCGGTCGGTCTCGGCGTGGGCGAGGATCTTGACGAGCCCCTCGGACTCGCCAAGCGCCATCGCGCGGCCGTTGCTGTTGAAGCGGAAGCGACCGCGCACGAACGGGACGCCCGCCGCGGTCAGCTCTTCCTCGGTCTTGCCGACGCCCGCGACCTCGGGGTGGGTGTAGACGATCGACGGGATCGCGTCGTGGTTGACGTGCACCCGCTCGCCAGCCAGCACCTCGGCCACCGCGATGCCTTCCTCGCCCGCCTTGTGGGCGAGCATGGCGCCAGGCACACAGTCGCCGATCGCGAAGAGGCCAGGTGCCGACGTCTGGAACTCGCCATCGACGACGATGCGGCCGCGGTTGTCGAGGGCCACGCCCGCCGCCTCGAGCCCGAGGCCGTCGGTGTAGGGCTTGCGGCCAACCGCGACGAGGACCCGGTCGCCCGCGATGGTGTGAGCCGCGCCGTCCTTGTCGAGCCACGTGACGGTCACGGTGTCGCCGTCGCGGACCGCGGACTGGACGCGCGCGCCAAGCTGGAAGGCGAGGCCCTGCTTCGCGAGCGACTTGTGGGCCTCGCGCGCGATCTCGGCGTCGATCCCGGGCAGGATGCGGTCGAGGTACTCGAGGACCGTGACCTGCGCGCCGAGGCGGCTCCAGACGCT